>JAIXXW010000346.1 GCA_027490555.1 Comamonadaceae bacterium
TGCAAGGCCTGGCCGGTGCGGGTTTTCATCAAACCTTCCACGGTGGTGATGTCCTTGCCCGCGACCGCCGACACCGGCAAAACGCAAGAGCGCACGGGCTCGCCATTGAGGTGCACCGTGCAAGCGCCGCACTGGGCGATGCCGCAACCGAATTTGGTGCCGGTGAGGTTGAGTTTTTCCCGAATGGCCCAGAGCAGCGGCATCTCCGGGCTGGCGTCGACTGCAACGGCCTCGCCGTTGACTTTGAATCGGATCATGTTGTCTCCTGTTGTTGGCACATCAACCCCCTGAATGGAGGTGGCCGAAGCGCGGTAATTGATTCAAATCGAAAACTAAATGGAAGCCACAACGCGGCCTGTCGCCCAGGCGTCATCCGAGGGTAAACCTGAGATCATCTGGCCAAACCGCACACGGTTTGCGAACCTTCCCAATTGCTGAGGGCTTGGCTCAGGTCGGTGCCCCGGCGCAAAGCCGTCATCTCGGCCACGATGCTCAGGGCAATTTCCGGCGGCGTCAATGCACCGATGTTCAAGCCCACCGGGCCGTGCAATTGCTGCACCTGCGCTGGGCTCACACCGAAGTCGAGCAGGCGTTTGCGGCGCTGGGCGTTGTTGTGTTTGGAGCCCAAAGCCCCCACATAAAAGGCCGGGGTGAGCAATGCTTCCATCAAAGCCAGATCGTCCAGCTTGGGGTCGTGCGTCACGGCCACCACCGCGCTGTTGTGGTCCAGGCGCATGGCCAGCACCAGGTCGTCGGGCATCTGGGGCGACAAGGTCACGCCGGCCATCGCTTCCCAGCCCTCGTGGTACTCCACACGCGGCTCGCACACCGTGACCTGGTAATCCAGCATCACGGCCATGCTGGCCAGATAGCGCGACAGTTGCCCGCCGCCGATGATGAGCAAGCGCAAACGCGGGCCATGCACCGTGCTCAGGCTTTGGCCATCAAATTGCAACTTGTCGCCTTCGGTGGCCGCACCCATGCGCACCATGCCAGTGGCCATGTCCAGGCGGCGCTGCACGCGCTGGTGCTGCTCGATCAAGACCAGCAACTCACGCAATTGTGAGTGGGGCGACAGCGGCTCGAGCACCACCTGCACCGAGCCCCCGCAAGGCAGACCAAAGCGGCGCACTTCTTCGGCGGTTTGGCCATAGGTGGTGGTCTCGGGCAAGCGCAGGGCCAACTCGCCGGCGGCCACACGGCGGATCAGATCGTCTTCGATGCAGCCCCCCGAAACCGAACCGGCCACCTGGCCGTCGCCACGGATGACCATCAGCGAGCCTGGCGGACGCGGGGCCGAGCCCCAGGTGCGCACCACAGTGCCCATGACCACGCGGTGGCCACGGCTTTGCCAGTCCAAGGCGGTGCGGATCACTTCAATGTCTGTGCTGTGCATAGGGGTCTATCCGTGGCGCTTCAGATCGTCAGGCCATTGCAGGCGGTGTCCCGTCGCTTGTTCAAATGCGAGGCGGTCAGCTTCATTGTCCACATCCAGGCGGAAACAACCATGCGGGGTTTCCCAGTGGTGCACGGCTTCGGGATGGGCTTGCTGCCATTGGCGCACACCCATGCCCGCATCGCCCGCCAGAATCTGCGCCAACACCGCGCCAGACAGCACGACCGGGTTGCCGGGCAAGCCGTGCACATGGGGTCGGGTCATCTGTGTGCCCGCCGGGCGCAGTGCAAAAGCCTGCAGCAGGGCCTGCAGCGCTTGGGCATGGAGCAAGGGCTGGTCGGCCAGCGCCACCAGCACCCCATCCAGGCCGGGCGGCAAAGCCCGCAAACCGGTGCGCAAGGAGCTGACATGGCTGCCGTGGGGCTCGGGATTGAGGACCGGCTGTGCGTCCCAGCGGGCCCAACAGGCCTCTTGCAGGATGCGCTCGGCGTGCTGCCCCAGCACCACCGCCAGCGGCGACAGACCGGCCAGCGTCAAGGCCTCCAATTGCCGCTCCAGCAGACTGACCCCGTCCAACTGCAACAGGCATTTGGGACGGTGGCCCATGCGGCTGCCCGCGCCGGCGGCCAACACCAGGCCGCCGATGCGGGGTGCATGCTGGGGTGCGGACTTGACCCACCTGCGCTCGTTCAATCGGGCTCTCCCTGCCAATGGCCAACAGCCGATGGCGCATTGTGCCGGGCTCCTGCTACCGGCTGCACAGCAAGGTGTCACCTCAGCGCAGGTGCGCCATGGCCCTGGCTGGGCAAAAGCGCTACAGTGGTTTTTTTCCCGCCCCCAGGAGCCATGACCATGAACGCCCCCCTGCACCGCGAAATGCCCGAAGGCACACTCGACAGCGCCCGCGCCCTGGGCGATGTCACCCAGGCCTGGGACAGGCACATCCTGCCCGAGTTGAAAAACTACATCGAGGTCCCGGCCAAGTCGCCCGCTTTCGATGCCGACTGGGCCGCGCATGGCCACATCGAGACGGTGCTGCGCCGCGCGGCGCAATGGGTCGAGGCGCAAAAGGTGGCGGGCCTCACGCTCGAGATCATCCAGCTGCCCGGGCGCACGCCGATCATGTTTTTTGAAGTGGCCGCCACCCGCGCGGCCAGCGAGGGCTCGGGCCAGACGGTGCTGATGTACGGCCACCTGGACAAGCAACCCGAGTTCAATGGCTGGCGCAGCGACCTGGGCCCCTGGACCCCGGTGTACGAGGACGGCAAGCTGTATGGCCGGGGTGGTGCGGACGACGGATATGCGGTCTACGCCAGCATCGCCGCCGTGCAGGCACTCCAGGCCCAAAAGACGCCGCACCCGCGCATCGTCGGCCTGATCGAGACCTGCGAGGAATCGGGCTCGTACGACCTGCTGCCCTATGTGGACGCGCTGCGCGCACGCCTGGGCGATGTGGGCCTGGTGATTTGCCTGGACAGCGGCGCGGGCAACTACGACCAGCTGTGGCTCACCACCAGCCTGCGCGGCATGGCCAGCGGCACGCTCAAGGTGCAGATCCTGACCGAAGGCATCCACTCCGGTGACGCCTCGGGCTTGGTGCCGTCGAGCTTTCGCATCATGCGCCAGGTGCTCGACCGCCTGGAAGACAGCGCCACCGGCCGCCTGCTGCCACCCAGCTTCCACTGCGAAGTGCCGCCTGAACGGCTGGCCCAGGCCCAGGCCACGGCCGCGATTTTGGGCGAGGAGGTGTACAAGCGTTTCCCCTGGGCGCACTACGACTGTGGCGGCGCCACCACCTTTGCCCTGCCCACCACCACCGACCCGGTGCAGGCCCTGCTCAACCGCACCTGGACGCCCACACTCAGTGTGACCGGGGCCGAGGGCTTTCCCTCCCTGAAAGACGCGGGCAA
>JAIXXW010000026.1 GCA_027490555.1 Comamonadaceae bacterium
GCCAGGCTTTGGGCATCTCGAAGTCACCGCCGTCTTCGTGCAGTGTGCCGTTGAGCAGGGCAAACAGGGTGGATTTGCCCGCGCCATTGCGCCCGACCAGACCGACTTTCTCCCCGGGGTTGAGGGTGACCGAAGCTTGGTCCAGCAGCACCTTGGTGCCGCGTCGGAGCGTGACGTTTTTGAGGTTGATCATGAAAAAAACGGTGTCCGGAGGGGTTCCGGGGTCCAATGGTGGGTCAAGCCCGCTCTGGCGGGTATCCGGATGTGGGGGCAGGGCATTGGGGCCGGGTGACATCCGCGTCAGCGGGACCAAAGCAGCCCGCGTGTGACAGCGGCGTGGTTTGAGGTGCAGCCATCATCGGTGCGCCATCAAGGCTGCTCGGGTGAGCAGCAGCACCTGGTCGTCGCCCGCGCTGGTGTCAAGCCAAACCACTTCGAGCCCGGGAAAAGCGGCCATGAAATGTTCCACCTCGTGGCCGATTTCCAGCACCAGCACCGCCTGGTCGTTCATGCGCGCGGGCGCATCCTTGAGCAGCTGGCGCACAAAGTCCATGCCATCCACGCCGCCGGCCAGGGCCAGTTCGGGCTCGGCCCGGTACTCGGCGGGCAGGGTGTCCATGCTGGCCTGGCAGACATAGGGGGGGTTGCACAGGATCAGATCAAAAGGACCTGGCAATGCGTTCAGGCCATCGCTGTGGACCAGCTTCACGCGCTCTTGCAGCCCGTGGCGTGCCACGTTGATGGCGGCCACGGCCAGTGCGTCATCCGAGATGTCGGCCCCGGTGAGGTGCACCTCGGGCCAGGCCAGCGCCGCCAGCACGGCCAGACTGCCGTTGCCGGTGCACAGGTCCAGGACTTGCCGAGTCTGGTCGCTGAGCCAGGCGTCAACCGTCCCATCGGCCAGCACCTCGGCGATCAGGCTGCGTGGCACGATGGCGCGTTCGTCGATGTGAAACGACACACCCTGCAGCCAGGCTTCTTGCGTCAAGTAAGCGGCTGGCTTGCGGGTGCGGATGCGCTCCTCGATCAGGGCGGCGCAGGCGGCGTGCTGCTCGGGCGTGATGGCGCGTGCGGCCACGGTGTCCAGATCGGTGTCGAGCGCCAAGCCCAGCCGCCACAGCACCAGCCAGACGGCCTCGTCAAAGGCGTTCTGGGTGCCATGACCGAAGGCCACGCCTGCGGCCTCCAGCTGCCTGGCCGACTGGTCGATCAGTGCCGACAAGGCCATGGCGCTCATGCGGACAGACCTGCGTTGAGTCGCTCCAGCGTGCGGCGGTAGATGGCCTTGAGGGGCCCGATGTCGGCCAGCGCCACATGTTCGTTGACCTTGTGGATGGTCGCGTTGGGCGGGCCGAACTCGATGACCTGGGGGCAGATTTGGGCGATGAAGCGGCCGTCGCTGGTGCCGCCGGTGGTCGAGAGCTCGGTGGTGAGGCCGGTTTCGTCGTGGATGGCCTGCTGGATGGCGTCCACCAGCGTGCCGGGCGTGGTCAAAAACGGCAGGCCACCGACGGTCCACTTCAGCGTGTATTGCAGGCCATGCCGATCGAGCACCGCCGTCAGGCGCTGCTGCAGGCTCTCGGGCGTGGATTCGGTACAGAAACGGAAATTGAAATCCACCACACAGTCGCCCGGGATCACATTGCTCGCGCCCGTGCCGGCGTGGATGTTGCTCACCTGCCAGCTGGTGGGCGGGAAATAGGCGTTGCCCTCGTCCCAGCGGATCGCCACCAGTTCGGCCAGTGCCGGGGCCAGGCGGTGGATCGGGTTGTCGGCCAGGTGCGGGTAGGCGATGTGGCCTTGCACGCCTTGGACCGTCAGCTTGCCGCTCATCGTGCCGCGTCGGCCGTTCTTGATCATGTCGCCGGTTTGCTGCACCGAGGTGGGCTCGCCCACAATGCAAAACTGCGGGGCCTCACCCCGGGCCTGCAGCTTTTCACAGACCACCACCGTGCCGTCCAGCGCCGGGCCTTCCTCGTCGCTGGTCAACAAAAAGGCCAGGCCCAAGGCCGGGTTGGGCTGGGCGGCCAGGAACTCTTGCACCGCCACGGCCATGGCCGCCAGCGAGGTTTTCATGTCGCTCGCGCCCCGGCCAAACAGCTTGCCGTCCTTGTGGGTGGGGGTGAAGGGGTCGCTGGCCCATTGCGCCAAAGGGCCGGTGGGTACCACGTCGGTGTGGCCGGCAAAGGCCAGGGTCTGGCCCGATGTGCCTGGGCGTTTGGCCCACAGGTTGCGCACGCGGAAGGTGTCGGGGCCGGATTCGATGAACTCGCAGTCAAAACCCAGGGGCTGCAAGATCTCGGCCAGCAGGTCCATGCAGCCGCCATCTTCGGGCGTGACGGAGGGCCGGGCGATCAATTGCTCGGCCAGGCGCAGGGTGTCGTGGCAAGGGGTGGCGTTCATGGCTCAGGCCTTGTGGGGGTGGGTGCGGACAAAACGGGCGATGCGCTGTGCCGCCTCCAGGCACTCGGCGGTGTCGGCGACCAGGGCCATGCGGATGCGGCCTCGGCCCGGGTTGGTGCCCTGGACATCGCGCGCCAGGTAGCTGCCGGGCAGCACGGTGACGTGTTCTTTTGCATAGAGCGCCTGCGCAAATGCCGCGTCATCGCCCTGCCAGCCCGCGGGCACACCGGCCCACAGGTAAAAGCTCGCGTCGGGCAGTTTCACATCCAGCACCTCGGCCAGCACGGGCGTGACCTGGGCGAACTTGGTGCGGTACAGGTTGCGGTTGTCCACCACATGGGCTTCGTCGCCCCAGGCGGCCACGCTCGCGGCTTGCACCACCGGGCTCATGGCACTGCCGTGGTAGGTGCGGTAGAGCAGGAATTTCTGGACGATGGCGGCGTCTCCGGCCACAAACCCGCTGCGCAGGCCGGGCACGTTGCTGCGCTTGGACAGGCTGGTGAAAGCGATCAGGCGCCGGAAGTCGCTGCGGCCCAGCTGCTGGGCGGCTTCCAGCCCTCCCAAGGGGGCTTCTTCGCGGAAATAGATCTCGCTGTAGCACTCGTCGGACGCGATCACGAAACCGTGCTGGTCGGACAGGGCAAACAGCTTGGCCCATTCGGACAGCGGCATGACCGCGCCGGTGGGGTTGCCGGGCGAGCAGACAAACAGCAGCTGGGTGCGGGCCCAGACTTCGGCGGGCACGCTGTCCCAGTCGTTGGCAAAGTTGCGTGCCGGGTCGCTGGGGACGTAATGCGGCTCGGCCCCGGACAGCAAGGCCGCGCCTTCGTAGATTTGGTAGAAAGGGTTCGGGCTGACCACCGTGGCACCGGGGCGGGTGGGGTCGATCACGGTTTGTGTCAGGGCAAACAGCGCTTCGCGTGAACCGTTGACGGGCAGCACCTGGGTCATCGGGTCCAGCGTCAGGCGGTAGCGGCTTTTCAGCCAGTGGGCGCAGGCTTGGCGCAAGGCGGGCTCGCCGGCCGTGGCCGGGTAGGCCGACAGGCCGGTGGCCACCGAGGCCTTGAGCGCCTCCTGGATGAAAGCCGGCGTGGCGTGCTTGGGCTCGCCAATGCCCAGGCTGATGGGTTTCAAACCGGGAGGGGGGGTGACGCGGGCAAACAGCTGTTTGAGCCGTTCAAAAGGGTAGGGCTGCAGCTTGGCGAGAAGGGGGTTCATGGCCCGATTATCCGGGATCAAGAGAACTCGAGTGCCCTTCGGCAAGACCTGGGCCGGTGCACACAGCCGATGGGCCTGGCCCGCCCGCGTGCGCAGGCCCGGGCTGACGGCCGGGGCAGGGCGATGCCACTCGGGTAACATTGCGTCTTTGTCCTGCGCTGGCCCTGTGGGCTGGCCTTTTTTCACCGTTCCCAGACCGCTGTGCGCCTCAACTCCATCAAGCTTTCGGGCTTCAAATCCTTTGCCGAGCCGACCAATTTCATGCTGCCAGGGCAGTTGGTGGGCGTGGTGGGCCCCAATGGTTGCGGCAAGTCCAACATCATGGACGCGGTGCGTTGGGTGCTGGGCGAGTCCAAAGCGTCGGAGCTGCGTGGCGAGTCCATGCAGGACGTCATCTTCAATGGCACCACCACCCGAAAACCGGCCAGCCGGGCCAGCGTGGAGCTGGTGTTCGACAACGCCGACCACCGTGCCGGTGGCCAGTGGGGCCAGTTTGCCGAAATCGCGGTCAAGCGCGTGCTGACCCGCGACGGCAACAGCAGTTACTACATCAACAACCAGCCAGTGCGCCGCCGTGACGTGCAAGACGTGTTCCTGGGCACCGGTCTGGGCCCGCGCGCCTACGCCATCATCGGCCAGGGCACCATCAGCCGCATCATCGAGTCGCGCCCCGAGGAGCTTCGCCTGTTCCTGGAAGAGGCCGCCGGCGTCTCCAAGTACAAGGAGCGCCGCCGCGAGACCGAAAACCGCCTGTCCGACACCCGCGAAAACCTGACCCGGGTCGACGACATCCTGCGCGAGCTCAACGCCAACCTCGAGAAACTGGAAAAGCAGGCGGAGGTTGCCCAGCGCTACAACACCCTGCAAGCCGAGAGCACCCTCAAGCAACACCAGCTCTGGTTTTTGAAGCGTCAGGATGCCGAAAAAGACCAGGCCCGGATGAAAGCCGATGTGGACCAGGCCGTCAACGCCCTGGAGTCGCGCACCGCCGATTTGCGCCATGTCGAAGCCGATCTGGAGACCATCCGCCAGGCGCATTACGCCGCCGGCGACCAGGTCAACCAGGCGCAAGGCGCTCTGTACGAGGCCAGCGCCGAAGTCGGTCGTCTGGAGGCCGAAATCCGCTTTGTGGTCGAAGGCCGCCAGCGTGCCGAGCAGCGTTTGCAGCAACTGCTCGAACAAACCGCCCAATGGGGCACCCGCAGCCAGGACGCCCAGGCCGAGCTCGAAACCCTGGCCGAACAAGCGGCGCTGGCCGAAGACCAGAGCATGACGCTGGCCGCCCAGGTGGAAGACCAGGCCATGGCCTTGCCCGACCTGGAAGAGGCCCTGCGCCGGGCCCAGAACGACGCCACCGCCCAGCGCGCCAGCGTGGTGCAGGTGCAGCAGCAAATTGGTGTGCTGGCCGCTGACCAGCGCAACGTCGAAGAGCAGTCGCGCCAGCTCGAGCAGCGCCGCGAACGGCTGCTGTCCGACCGCAACGCTTTGGATGCCCCCGACGAGGGGCGGCTGGCACAGCTGCAGGCCGAGTTGGCCGAGGCCGAGGAAACCGCGGCGCAGGCAGAGGCCCGCCTGCAAGCATTGCAACACCAGGTGCCCGAGCTCGACGAAGACCGGCGTGCGCGCCAGACGGCCGTGAACCTCGAGTCAGCCAAACTCGCCGACCTGAGCGCCCGCATCGAGGCGCTCAAAGCCTTGCAAGAGAAAGTGCGCACCGACGGCAAACTCAAGCCCTGGCTGGCCAAGCACGGCATGGACGCCCTGGAAGGCCTGTGGAGCCGCATCCACACCGAGCCAGGCTGGGAAAACGCCCTGGAATCGGCCTTGCGCGAGCGCCTGTCGGCCCTGGAAGTCTCGCGCCTGGACATGGTGCGGGCCTTTGCCAACGACCCGCCGCCGGCCAAGCTGGCTTTTTTCAGCGCGCCCCAGGCCACCCGTGCCGCAGCACGCAGCGGCCTGCCCGCAGGCTGCCAACCTCTGGTCGAGCGCTTGCGTGTGCACGATGCCGGTTTGTCGGCCCTGCTGGCCGACTGGCTGCAAGGCTGTTACACCGCGCCGAGTTGGGAGGATGCGCTGGCCTGGCGCAGCCAGCTGCAAGCGGGCGAGACCCTGTTGGTGCAGGCCGGCCACGCGGTGGATCTGCACAGCGTGGTGTTTTACGCCCCAGACTCCGAGCAGGCTGGTTTGCTGGCACGCGCCCAGGAGATCGAGAACCTGGACAAACAGCTGCGCGCCCAGACCCTGATGGCCGAGGAAAGCCGCAGCGCCTTGGTGCGTGCCGAAGCCAGCTATGCCGACGCTGCCCAGCGGCTCAATGGTGTGCGCCGCGAAGCCAGTGAAAGCCAGTCCCGCGCGCACGCCCTGCAGGTCGAAACCCTGCGCCTGTCGCAGAGGGTGGCGCAAACCCGCGCCCGCAGCGACCAAATCCACGCCGACCTGTCCGAAGTCGAGGCTTTGCTCGATGAGCTGCAAGAGCGCCGTGTGACGGCCGAAGCCCGCTTTGAAGAACTCGACATGCAGCTGGCCGACACGCAAGAGCGCCACGCCCAGCTCGACGAGCGCGTGATCGAGGCCGAACGCCGTCTGGCCGAATGCCGCGAACAGCAGCGCAGCCTGGAGCGCCAGGCCCAAGAGGCCCAGTTCTCGCAGCGCAGCCTGGACGCCCGCCGTGCCGAGCTGACCCGTACCATCGACACCGCGCAGCAACAAGTTGTCAGCATCGCCGACGAGATGCAGCGGGCCCGCGACGAGCTCGGTCGCCTCAGCGATGCCGCCGCCCAGGCCGGCTTGCAACATGTGCTGGCCGTCAAACTCGAGCGCGAGCAAGCCCTGGGGGCCTGCCGCAGCGCCTACGACGACCTCACCGCCAAGCTGCGTGCCAGCGACGAGCGCCGTGTGCGCTTCGAGCGTGAACTCGATCCGCTGCGCCAGCGCATCACCGATTTGCAACTCAAGGAACAGGCCGCCCGCCTGGGCCTGGAGCAGTACACCCAGCTGCTGGCCGACGCACAAGCTGACCTGCAGGCCGTGGCCCAGTCGATCGAAGCGGGCCAGGTGCGCGTGAGCGGCCTGCAAGCCGAGATCGACCGCATCCACCGCGAGATCGCGGCTTTGGGCCCGGTCAACCTGGCGGCCCTGGAAGAGCTGAGCAGCTCACGCGAGCGCAAGGTCTTCCTCGACGCGCAATGCGCCGACCTGAGCGACGCGATGAACACCCTGGAAGACGCGATCCGCAAGATCGACGCCGAAACCCGTGAGCTCTTGGGGGCCACTTTCAACACCGTCAACGAGCAC
Source organism: Comamonadaceae bacterium (assembly GCA_027490555.1). Lineage (GTDB taxonomy): Bacteria > Pseudomonadota > Gammaproteobacteria > Burkholderiales > Burkholderiaceae_C > Limnohabitans_A. Next base: position 6,916 of record JAIXXW010000026.1, read on the forward strand.
TTCAGCCGCATGTTCCCCGAGCTCTTTGGCGGCGGCAACGCGCGGCTGGTGATGACGGGTGACGAGATTCTGGACGCCGGTGTGCAGGTGCTGGCACAGCCGCCCGGCAAGAAAAACCAGACCATCCATCTGTTGTCGGGCGGCGAAAAAGCCCTGACCGCGATCGCCCTGGTGTTTGCGATTTTTCAGCTCAACCCGGCGCCGTTTTGTTTGCTGGACGAGGTGGACGCGCCGCTGGACGACGCCAACACCGAGCGCTATGCCAAACTGGTCAAGGGCATGGGCAAAGAGACCCAGTTCTTGTTCATCAGCCACAACAAGATCGCCATGGAAATGGCCGAGCAACTCATTGGGGTGACGATGCAGGAGCAGGGGGTGTCACGCATTGTGGCGGTGGACATGGAGTCCGCTGCGTCATTGGCCGACGTGGCCTGAGGTAGGTATGCTGGAATCGATGAGCTCCTTGCAGATGAGTCTGGCGGCCCTGGGGGGGCTGACCGTGGCGGCCGTGGTCTTGTACAACCACTGGACCTCGCGCAAAAGCGAACCCCGTCAGGCCGATCCCTTGCGTGAACCGGCCCCGGCCGGGATCGAACCCGTGTTGAACACCGAATTGGGCATGGCCGCGGCCGATGGCGCCGACCCGGTGGTCGATGACGGTTTTTCCAATCTGCCTTTGCCAGAGCGCAAAACACAGCTCGACGCTTTGATCGATGTGATCGCCCTGATCGAAGTCGACCAGGTCGTCTCCGGCGACGCGGCCTTGGCGGCCTTGCCGGCCACCCGCCGCATCGGCAGCAAATTTTTCACCGTGGAAGGCCTGTCCCAGGACACCGGGCTGTGGGATGCCTTGGCGCCCTCGCGTCGCTACACCGCCTTCCAGGCCGGTGTGCAACTGGCCAACCGCATGGGGGCCTTGAACAACATTGAGTTTTCAGAGTTTGTGGTCAAGACCCAGGCCTTTGCCGATGCGGTGGGCGGCACGCCCAGTTTCAGCGACATGCTCGAAGAGGTGGCGCGTGCCCGCGAGCTCGACCAGTTCGCCAGTGTCCACGATGCCCAGCTGAGCTTCACCTTGTGCACCCGCAGCGCCGCCTGGAGTCCTGGCTACATCCAGCAACATGCCTCGCGGCTGGGTTTTGTGCCCGGCGTCATGCCCGGGCGCATGGTCCTGCCCGCTGCCGAGCAGGGCATGCCACCGGTTTTGTCGCTCACCTTCGACACCCATGCCGCCCTGGCAGAAGACCCGGCGCTGTCGGCCGTGCGCTCTTTTGCCCTGAGCCTGGACGTGCCCCAAACCGCGCGCGAAGACGAACCGTTCCAGCGCCTGCGGGAAGCCGCCAGTCTGCTGGCCCAGGCGATGGACGGTGTGGTCACCGATGGCGAGGGGCAAGTGCTGAGTGAAACCGCGCTGGACCAGATCGGGCATGACCTGCAGCAGTTGTATGCGGCCCTCGATGCCCGGGAGTTGTCAGCCGGTTCACCCCAGGCCCGGCGCCTGTTTTCTTGACCGGAGTCCGGCCTTGAACCGCAGCACGCCTGACCTGTTTGGTCATGTGCCGCCTGAAGCTGGCGCCGCACTGGACGGGCCCGGCTCTGCCGAGACTGCACCTGCCGCGCGTGCGCAGGCCCTGCGCGCGCAGTTGCACCACCACGCCCATGCCTACTACACGCTTGACGCGCCGGACATCCCCGATGCCGAATACGACCGCCTGTTTCGCGAGTTGCAGGCGCTGGAGTCGGCACACCCGGAGCTGCTGACGCCCGACTCGCCCACCCAGCGGGTGGGCGGGGCTGTGCTGGACGCCTTCGCCCAGGTCAGGCACCGCGTGCCCATGCTCAGCATCCGCACCGAAACCGACACCGAGGCCAGCGGGGCCGAAGCTTTCGATGCCCGCATCCGCAAGGAGCTGGGTTTGGCCGACACCGACCCGCCCGTGGCGTACGTGGGCGAGCTCAAGTTCGATGGGCTGGCCATGAGCCTGCGCTACGAGCACGGTGTCTTGGTGCAGGCGGCCACCCGGGGCGATGGCGAAACCGGCGAAGAGGTCACCGCCAACATCCGCACCATCGGTCAAATCCCCTTGCGCTTGCCCAGCGACGCGCCAGCCGTGCTGGAGGTGCGTGGCGAGGTCTACATGCGCCGCGACGATTTCGAGGCCCTGAACGCGCGCCAGCGCCAGCGCATCGCGGCCGGCCACAAGGGCGAAAAAACATTCGTCAACCCGCGCAACGCTGCCGCCGGGGCGGTGCGCCAACTCGACTCGGGGATTGCCGCCGAGCGTCCCCTGAGCTTTTTCGCCTATGGGCTGGGTGACATCACCCCAGCGACCGAGGGCGGGCCCAGCTGGTCAACGCACCACGCGATGTTGCAGCAACTCAAGGCCTGGGGTTTTCCGGTGGCCGGGCAAACCGCGACAGTGTGGGGCGCGGCTGGCCTGGTGGCCTTCCACCAGCGCATCGCCGCCGAGCGGGACCGACTGCCCTACGACATCGATGGCGTGGTCTACAAGGTCAACGACCTGGCCTTGCAGCAGCAACTGGGCTATGTGACCCGCGAGCCGCGCTGGGCTGTGGCCCACAAATACCCGGCGCAAGAAGAGATGACCACCGTGCAGGCCATCGATGTGCAGGTGGGGCGAACCGGCAAGCTCACGCCGGTGGCCAAGCTGGCTCCGGTGTTTGTGGGCGGCGTGACGGTCACCAACGCCACGCTGCACAACGAACTGGAGGCCCGCCGCAAAGATGTGCGGGTGGGCGACACCGTCATCGTGCGCCGTGCGGGTGATGTGATCCCCGAAGTGGTCTCGGTGGTGCTGGCGCGTCGGCCGCCCGACGCGCCCCTGTTCTCGATGCCCAGCCAGTGTCCGGTGTGCGGCAGTCTGGCCGAGCGCGAGGAGGGCGAGGCCGACCACCGCTGCACCGGGGGGCTGTTTTGCAGTGCCCAGCGCAAGCAGGCGATTTGGCATTTTGCGCACCGCCGCGCCATGGACGTGGAGGGTCTGGGCGACAAACTGGTGGACCAGCTGGTCGATGCCGGCCATGTCAAAACCCTGGCCGATTTGTACCACCTGGATTTGCACACCTTGTCGAACATGGACCGGATGGCCGAAAAATCGGCCATCAACCTGCTGCAGGCCCTGGACAAGTCCAGGCAAACCACTTTGGGCCGCTTTTTGTTCAGCCTGGGCATACGCCACGTCGGCGAAGCCACCGCCAAGGAGTTGGCCCGGCATTTCGGCCAGCTCGACGCCATCATGGTCGCCAGCGAGGATGCCTTGCTGCAGGTGGCCGATGTCGGCCCCGTGGTGGCGCACAGCATCCATGCATTTTTTGCCGAGCCGAACAACCGCGCGGTGGTGCAAGCCTTGCGCGATGCGGGCGTGACCTGGCCCGAGGGTGAGGCCCTGGCACCCACCGACATGCCCTTGGCGGGCCTGACCATTGTTTTGACCGGCACGCTGCAAAGCATGGGGCGTGACGAGGCCAAGGAAAAACTCGAAGCCCTGGGTGCCAAAGTGGCGGGCTCGGTGAGCAAGAAAACCGACTATGTGGTCGCCGGTGCCGAGGCCGGCAGCAAGCTCGACAAGGCCCAGGC
>JAIXXW010000211.1 GCA_027490555.1 Comamonadaceae bacterium
CGGGTGCACTTGTCGCCCATGATCATGAAGGTCGCTGTGCCCTTGCCAAAGCATTCCCCGATGTTGGGGCAGCTGGCCTCTTCGCACACCGTGACCAGCTTGTTGCTGCGCAGGATGTCCTTGATTTCGTAAAAGCGGGTGGTCGGTGAGCCGGCCTTGACGCGGATCCATTCGGGTTTTTTCAGCACTTCGGCCGGCTCGACCTTGACCGGGATGCGCGAGAGCTTGGCCGCGGCTTTTTGCTTGGCCAGGGGATCGTAGTTCTCGACGCTTTGCGCTTCGCGGACCACTTGGCGTTCGGTGGGGGTGTTGCTCATGTTGTGCTTTCGGTGGCCGCCGCCGCATCATCGGCGCAGCCAGGGGTTCATAAACGGGCGGCCAGTTGCTGGGCCAGCACCCGGGCGGCCTCGTCCCAGGTGACTTCTACGCCGATTGTAGAAAGGTCCACGGTTTTCAGGCCGGCATGACCACAGGGGTTGATGCGCCCAAAGGGTTCCAGGTCCATCGCCACGTTCAGGGCTGCGCCGTGGTAGGTGCAGTGGCGGCTGACCTTGATGCCCAAAGCGCTGATCTTGCCCAGCCCTTGGAACGGGTCGCTGGCCGGGGCCGGGCCCACCAGGGCGGCGTGGCTGAAGGGGTCGTCGAGGCGAACATAGATGCCAGGCGCACCCGCCACCCGGTGGCCGGTCACGCCAAAATGCGCCAGAGTCCGGATCACCGATTCTTCCAGCTTGAAGACGTACTCCTTCACGTAATACCCGGCGCGCTGCAGGTTGACCAAGGGATAGGCCATGACTTGGCCAGGACCATGGAAGGTGACCTGCCCGCCCCGGTTGGTGGCCACCACCGGAATGTCACCGGGCATGAGCAGGTGGCTGGCCAGTCCGGCCAAGCCTTGCGTGAAGACCGGCGGGTGCTCGCAAAGCCAGAGCTGGTTGGGTGTCTCGGGCGTGCGGCCGGCCGTGAAGGCCTGCATGGCCTCGTAGGTGGGCAGGTAATCGACTCGTCCGAGCAGGCGGATGTCCATGCTCAAAGCACGATTTTGACCATCGGGTGCGAGGTCAGGGCGCGGTACAGATTGTCGAGTTGCTCGCGGCTGGTGGCGGTGATGCACAGCGTCACGCCCAGGTAGTTGCCGCCTTTGCTGGGGCGCAACTCGATGGTGCTGGCGTCAAAGCCAGGGTCAAATTGCAGGGCCACTTGGCACATGGCCTCGGCAAAGCCGTCGGCCATGGCGCCCATCACTTTGATGGGAAAAACCGAGGGGTACTCGATCAGGCTGTCTTTGCGCGGGTCGGAGCCGGCCGGTGGAGTGATGGAGGCGCTCATGGTGTGTTCCCTTGGGCTTGCAAGCTTAACGCCAGACCACCACGGCCAGCACGGCCAGCCAGCCCAGCACGAAATTGGTCAGCACCAAGATGTGAATTTGCCCCAGGGCCTGGCCTGCTGCGGGCCATTCCGATGCCCCGACAGCCCTTTTCAGGCGGCGAAAGGGCGCAAACCAGATGTGGGCAAAAATCAGGCACATGAGCAAGCCCAGGCCTGACATGGCGTGCCAGCCTTTGGGGGCCAGTTGCATGTCGCTCAGGGTCAGCATCCAAAACCCCGAGGCCAGGATCAGCGCAACCGAGCCCCAGATCATGGCAAAAAAGCGGGTCAACACGCCGCACATCAGGCCCAGACGCTCGGGCGGGGCCAAGCGGGCGATCACCACCGGGCGCAGCGCCAGGATCACCAAGGTCATGCCGCCCATCCAGACGATGGCGGCTGCGAGGTGAAAAAACTTGATCCATTCGTACATAAACCCTTCCGATGGTGCGTTGCGTGGCGAGCCATCAACCCAGAACCGCCCCTTCACATTGTCGCTCTTGCAAGCACAAATTCACAGTTGGAAGGGGCTTCTCGTGATGGATGTTGTGGTCGGGCACTGGTTTCTACGTATAATCTAGAGCTTTGCAGGAATTACCGTGTTGTTCGTAACTTCGGTGTAATTTGAAATGGTCAAAATCGCCACGCTGCCCGATCAAGGCAATTCGGCCAACACAACAAATCCTGCAGAAGAAGGTTTTGACGCTGATTTCAAGCCCTTGACCGCAGAACAAGCACAAGCTTGGCGGCAACAAAACCAGGCGGTATCGCCATGGCGAGTGTTGGCTTTGCAGGTGTTGGTGGGTGTTTTGGCATCTGTTCTGATCGGCCTGATCGGCGGACAACTCCGACTGGCGGCATCGGCAGCTTGGGGGACTTTGGCGGTGGTGCTGCCAGGAGTTGTGTTTGTTCGGGCATTGAGCCGGCAAATGCGACAGACCCAAGCCGGATCTGCATTGCTTGGGTTTTTTGTGTGGGAGATGGTCAAGATCCTGTTGACCGTGGCGCTGCTTCTGGTGGCGCCCATCGTGATTTCGGATTTGAACTGGTTTGCCTTGGTGGCCGGTTTTGTGGTGACGATCAAGGTTTACTGGCTGGCCATGTGGCTGGGCTGGATGAAACCGAAATCGAAGTCGAACATTTAATGAACGGATTGTTGATTTATGTCTGCTGAAAACGCTGGCGCACATGCCCCAACGGCTGGTGAGTACATCCAGCACCATCTGCAACACCTGCAAATGAACTTTTCATTCGAAGGTGTCAAGCAAACGAACATCGTCGACTTCAGTCTGTTCAACCTGGACTCGGTCTTTTTCTCGGTGGTTCTGGGTGTGTTGGGCTGCCTCTTCCTGTGGTCGGCGGCCCGCAAGGCCACCTCGGGGGTGCCCGGTCGTTTCCAGGCAGCGGTCGAGATCCTGTCCGAAATGGTGGAAAACCAGGCCAAGGGCGTGATCCACAACGCCCAGAGCCGCAAGCTGGTTTCGCCGCTGGCCTTGACGGTTTTCGTCTGGATCTTTTTGATGAACGCCATGGACATGCTGCCGGTGGACCTGCTGCCCGCAGCCTGGCATGCCGCGGGCCCCGCCTTGGGTTTCAAGGATTACATGCGCGTGGTGCCCACCGCCGACTTGTCCACTACCCTGGGCCTGTCCTGCTCGGTGTTGCTCATCTGCCTTTTCTACAACATCAAGATCAAGGGCTTGGGCGGTTGGTCGCACGAGTTGGTGGCCGCACCTTTTGGCGACCATTGGCTGCTGTACCCCATCAACTTCTTGATGCAGATGATCGAATATCTGGCCAAGACGGTCTCGCATGGCATGCGACTGTTTGGCAACATGTTTGCGGGTGAGTTGGTGTTCATGTTGATTGCCCTCATGGGTGGCGGCTGGGCATTGTCAACCACGGGCGTGGGTCTGGCCATCGGCCATGTCATCGCCGGCACCGTGTGGACGCTGTTCCACATCTTGGTCATCACCTTGCAAGCCTTCATCTTTATGATGTTGACCTTGGTCTACACAGGCCAGGCGCACGATGCACATTGATGACAATTTTTTCTTTTTCCCTGTTTCTTTTTTCCACTAACTTTTAGGAGCTTCTCATGGAAAACATTCTCGGCCTGGTGGCATTGGCTTGCGGTTTGATCGTTGGCTTGGGTGCCTTGGGTGCCTCGGTTGGCATCGGCATGATGGGTGGCAAATTCCTCGAATCCGGCGCACGTCAGCCAGAGTTGATGAACGAATTGCAAACCAAAATGTTTCTGTTGGCAGGTCTGATTGACGCCGCGTTCCTGATCGGTGTGGCCATCGCCTTGCTGTTCGCCTTCGCCAACCCCTTCGTTCTGAAGTAATCCACGCACCTCTTCCAACAGAAGAAGGACCCGACCGTGAACATTAACGCTACTCTGTTCATTCAGATGGTCGTTTTTGCGATCCTGGTGTGGTTCACGATGAAATTCGTGTGGCCCCCGATCACAAAAGCGCTCGACGAACGGGCACAGAAAATCGCTGACGGCCTCGCTGCAGCAGACAAAGCCAAGGCAGAACTCACCAGCGCCAACGCGCGGGTGGAGGCCGAGTTGGCCAAGTCCCGCAACGAGACGGCTTCGCGCTTGGCGGATGCCGAGCGTCGTGCAAATGGCATCATCGAAGAAGCCAAACTTCGTGCCACCGAAGAAGGCAACAAGATCATCGCCGCTGCAAAGGCTGAGGCCGAGCAGCAGGCGGTCAAGGCCCGCGAAGCTCTGCGTGAGCAAGTCGCTGCCCTGGCTGTCAAAGGCGCCGAGCAGATTCTCCGCAAGGAAGTCAATGCCGGTGTCCACGCTGATCTGCTGAACCGCCTCAAGACCGAGCTGTAAAAAGCTCCAGCCAGAGAAGACCATGGCAGAACTTGCTACCATCGCCCGCCCTTATGCCGAAGCGCTGTTCAAGTCGCAGGCATCCGATCGTGCTGGCACGGCCGCTTGGCTGTACGAACTGGCGGCTGTTGCCGACAATGCGCAGCTCCAGCAATTCATCGACAGTCCCAAAGTGTCCGACGAGCAGGCCTTCGAGCTGGTTTCCGGCGTGCTGCGCACAGCACTGCCAGAGGCCGGCAAAAACTTCCTGCGCCTGGTGATCGAAAACCGCCGTCTCAGTGCACTGCCTGTCGTTGCACAGCAGTACCGGGCCCTCATGAATGCGCAAAGTGGTACCGCCGATGCGGTGGTCTACAGCGCATTCCCCATCGACGCTTCGGCCTTGGCCGATTTGTCGACCACGCTCGAAAAAAGCTTTGGGCGCAAGCTCAATGTGAATGTTGAACTGGATGCTTCCCTGATCGGTGGTATCCGTGTGGTGGTGGGTGACGAGGTGCTCGATACCTCGGTCAAGGCCCGACTGGAACAAATGAAATCGGCCCTCACCGCATGATGCGGATCGAGACCGGACATATTTAAAGAAAGAAGGAAAGAGTCATGCAACTCAATCCCGCAGAAATTTCTGAACTGATCAAGAGCCGCATTGAAGGGCTGTCCGCCAGCGCCGATATCCGCAACCAGGGCACCGTGGTGTCCGTGACCGACGGTATCGTTCGTGTGCACGGCCTGTCCGATGTGATGCAAGGCGAGATGCTTGAATTCCCGGCCACCGCAGACGGTGCCGCCACTTACGGTCTGGCCCTGAACCTCGAGCGTGACTCGGTGGGTGCCGTGATCTTGGGTGAGTACGAGCACATCTCCGAAGGCGACACGGTCAAGTGCACCGGCCGCATTCTGGAAGTGCCCGTGGGCCCCGAGCTGATCGGCCGTGTGGTGAACGCCCTGGGCCAGCCCATCGATGGCAAAGGCCCTGTGAACGCCAAGATGACCGACGTGATCGAAAAGGTTGCGCCAGGTGTGATCGCACGTAAATCGGTGGATCAGCCCATGCAAACCGGCCTGAAGTCCATCGACTCGATGGTGCCCGTGGGCCGTGGTCAGCGCGAACTGATCATCGGTGACCGTCAGACCGGCAAGACCGCCGTCGCCATCGACGCCATCATCAACCACAAAGGTCAGAACATGACCTGCGTGTATGTGGCGATCGGTCAAAAGGCCTCGTCCATCAAGAACGTGGTGCGCGCATTGGAACAATCCGGTGCGATGGAATACACCATCGTGGTGGCCGCTTCTGCCTCCGAATCCGCCGCCATGCAGTACGTGTCGGCCTACTCTGGCTGCACCATGGGCGAATACTTCCGTGACCGTGGCGAAGACGCCTTGATCGTTTATGACGACCTGTCCAAGCAAGCCGTGGCCTACCGCCAGGTGTCGCTGCTGCTGCGCCGTCCACCCGGCCGTGAAGCCTACCCTGGCGACGTGTTTTACCTGCACAGCCGTCTGCTCGAGCGCGCAGCCCGCGTGAACGCCGACTATGTCGAAGCCTTCACCAAAGGTGCCGTGAAAGGCAAGACAGGTTCCTTGACCGCTTTGCCCATCATTGAAACCCAAGCGGGTGACGTGTCGGCTTTCGTGCCCACCAACGTGATTTCGATCACCGACGGTCAGATCTTCCTGGAAACCTCCTTGTTCAACGCCGGTATCCGCCCTGCGATCAACGCCGGTATCTCGGTGTCCCGCGTGGGTAGCTCGGCCCAGACCAAGATCATCAAAGGCCAGTCCGGCGGTATCCGTACCGACTTGGCCCAGTACCGTGAATTGGCCGCTTTTGCCCAGTTCGCCTCCGATCTGGACGAAGCCACCCGCAAGCAGCTCGACCGCGGTGCCCGCGTGACCGAATTGCTCAAGCAATCGCAGTACAGCCCGCTGCCCATCAGCCTGATGGCGGCCAGCTTGTTTGCAGTGAACAAAGGCTTCATGGACGACATCGATGTCAAGAAGGTGTTGGCTTTCGAGCACGGTTTGCACGCTTACCTCAAGGATTCGTGCGCTGCGTTGTTGGCCAAGATTGAAAGCTCCAAAGCACTGGACAAAGAGGCTGAAGCCGAATTGAACATCGCTGTGGCCGCTTTCAAGAAAAGCTTTGCTTGATTCCCACCTGATCTAAAGGAGCCTCTGATGGCATCGGGCAAGGAACTACGCACCAAGATCAAATCGGTGGAAAACACCAAGAAGATCACCAAGGCGATGGAAATGATTTCCGTCTCCAAAATGCGCAAAGCCCAGGAGCGCATGCGCACGGCTCGGCCTTACAGCCAGAAGATTCGCACCATTGCGAGCCATCTCGGCCAGGCCAACCCGGAGTATGTGCACCCCTTCATGCAGCGCAACGACGGCAAGTCGGTGGGCTTCATCGTGGTCACCACGGACAAGGGTTTGTGCGGCGGTCTGAACACCAACCTGTTGCGTGCAGTGACCGGACAATTGCGTGAAGTGCAAGCCCAGGGCAAAACGCCCATGGCCGTGGCCATCGGCAGCAAAGGGCTCGGTTTTCTGAACCGGGTCAATGCCAAAGTGGTGGCGCATGTCACGCAGTTGGGTGACAAGCCCCACCTGGACAAGCTGATCGGCCCGGTCAAGGTGTTGCTTGACGCCTATGCCGCCGGCGAGTTGAGCGCGGTGTACCTGTGCTACAACAAGTTTGTCAGCACCATGGCGCAAGAGCCCACCATCGACATGCTGCTGCCCTTGTCGGCAGCCGACATGAAGGCCGAGACCCAGGCCGCTGGCGACACGCACGCTTGGGACTACCTTTACGAACCCGATGCCCAGACGGTCATTGATGACCTGTTGGTCCGTTATGCGGAAGCCTTGGCTTACCAGGCCGTGGCTGAAAACATGGCCTCCGAACATGCCGCCCGGATGGTGGCGATGAAGGCTGCGACCGACAATGCCGGCAATGTGATCGGTGAGCTCAAGCTCGTCTACAACAAGACCCGTCAAGCCGCCATCACCAAAGAACTGTCGGAAATCGTCTCTGGCGCGGCCGCGATCAGCGGTTGATTCCCAGTTCTGCAAATTCAAATTATTTGGAGCGAAAAATGCAAGCCCAAGGAAAAATTGTTCAGTGTATCGGCGCCGTGGTGGACGTGGAGTTCCCACGCAACCAGATGCCCAAGGTTTATGACGCACTCAAAATGGAAGGCTCCGCGCTGACCCTGGAAGTGCAGCAGCAGCTCGGCGACGGCATCGTGCGCACCATTGCGCTCGGTTCTTCCGACGGCTTGCGCCGTGGCTTGATGGTGTCCAACACCGGCAACCCGATCACCGTGCCCGTTGGCAAAGCCACACTGGGCCGCATCATGGACGTGCTGGGCACGCCCATCGACGAGCGCGGCCCTGTCAGCCAGGAACTCACCTCCTCCATCCACCGCAAGGCCCCGGCTTACGACGAATTGAGCCCCTCACAGGAGCTGCTGGAAACCGGCATCAAGGTGATTGACTTGGTGTGCCCCTTCGCCAAAGGCGGCAAGGTGGGCCTGTTCGGTGGTGCCGGTGTGGGCAAGACCGTGAACATGATGGAACTCATCAACAACATCGCCAAGGCACACAGCGGTTTGTCCGTGTTTGCTGGCGTGGGTGAACGTACCCGCGAAGGCAACGACTTCTACCATGAGATGGCCGACTCCGGCGTGGTGAACCTCGAGAACCTGTCCGAATCCAAAGTGGCCATGGTCTATGGCCAGATGAACGAGCCACCAGGCAACCGTCTGCGCGTGGCCCTGACCGGTTTGACCATCGCCGAATCCTTCCGTGACGAAGGCAAGGACGTGCTGTTCTTCGTGGACAACATCTACCGCTACACACTGGCCGGTACCGAAGTGTCCGCGCTGCTGGGCCGTATGCCTTCTGCGGTGGGTTACCAGCCAACGCTGGCCGAAGAAATGGGCCGTCTGCAAGAGCGCATCACATCGACCAAAGTGGGCTCGATCACATCGATCCAGGCCGTTTATGTGCCTGCCGATGACTTGACCGACCCATCGCCTGCGACCACCTTCGCCCACCTGGACTCCACAGTCGTGTTGTCCCGTGACATCGCTTCGCTGGGCATTTACCCTGCGGTGGACCCGCTGGACTCCACCAGCCGTCAGCTCGACCCCCTGGTGGTCGGCCAAGAGCACTACGAGACAGCCCGTGCCGTGCAAGGCACCTTGCAGCGCTACCGCGAACTGCGTGACATCATCGCCATCATGGGCATGGACGATCTGGCCCCTGAAGACAAGCTGGCCGTGGCCCGTGCCCGCAAGATCCAGCGTTTCCTGTCGCAGCCTTTCCACGTTGCTGAAGTGTTCACCGGCTCCCCTGGCAAGTACGTGACCCTGGCGGAAACCATCCGCGGTTTCAAGATGATTGTCTCCGGCGAGTGCGATCACCTGCCCGAGCAGGCCTTCTACATGGTCGGCACCATCGACGAAGCTTTCGAAAAGGCGAAAAAGGCAGCGTAAGGCCGATGCTCGGGGCGGCGGCTGATGCAGCCTCCCCGAAGTCTGCTTCAACGCACCTTTTCAAGGAGTAAACATGAACACCATCCACGTCGATGTGGTCAGTGCGGAAGAGTCCATTTACTCGGGTGAAGCCCGGTTTGTGGCCTTGCCCGGTGAGTCTGGCGAGTTGGGCATTTACCCACGCCACACCCCCTTGATCACCCGCATCAAGGCCGGATCGGTTCGCATCGAAAAGGCGGACGGCGGTGAGGAATTTGTATTCGTGGCCGGTGGCATTCTGGAAGTGCAGCCCGACTGCGTGACGGTGCTGTCGGACACCGCGATCCGCGGCAAAGACCTGGACGAAGAAAAAGCCAATGCCGCCAAGCAAAAGGCGGAAGAGGCTTTGCGCGACGCCAAGAGCGAAATCGATTTGGCACGCGCCCAGTCGGAGTTGGCTGTGTTGGCAGCCCAGTTGTCCGCCTTGCGCAAGTACCGGAAAAAATAAAGCTCGGCACCGCTGCACCACCGGTGCGCACCTGCAAAACCCGGTACAGCGATGTGGCCGGGTTTTTTGTTGTCCATCACACCCAACAGCCGTGTAGACTGGAAGCGATCATGAAACGAGCCAAACTCCAAGCTGCCATCGTCGGGGGGAGCCCCGACGACATTGAACAAAGCTTTTACGAGGCGCTGCACAACGCCGACATCGAGCGGCTCATGGCCTGCTGGGCAGAAGAGGAAGACATCGTTTGCGTGCACCCGGGTGGCCCCCGAATCATCGGGCCGGCAGCGATACGGGCCGCCTTTGAGGCGATGTTCGCCAATGGCAGTGTGCAAGCCCATCCCGAGCGGGTGCACAAAATCGTGTCTCTGGCCTGCGCAGTGCACCACCTGATCGAGCGTGTCGAGATCATCACACCGCAGGGGGCCAAACAGGCTTTTGTGATCGCCACCAATGTCTACCAAAAAATGCCACAAGGCTGGCGCATGGTGGCCCACCATGCCAGCCCCGGCACCGTCAAGGACGTGGCGGACATCGGCGTGCCACCGTCCCTGTTGCATTGAAGCGATGCGCTACAAGGCTCCTGCGTGGTTGCCCGGCGGCCACAGTCAAACCATCTGGTCCGCCGTGTGTGCCCGCAAACGCCACCATGCGCCCCAAGCCCTGCAAAGAGAACGATGGGACACGCCAGATGGTGACTTCATGGATGTGGACCACCAGGCGGCGAGTGCCCACCACAGGCCCATGCTGGTGCTTTTCCATGGCCTGGAGGGTTCGTCCGCGAGCCATTACGCGCAGGCCTTTGCCGACTGGGCGGCCGAGCAGGATGTGCACCTGGTCATACCCCATTTCCGCGGTTGCAGCGGACAGATGAACCTGGCCCCCCGGGCCTACCATTCGGGCGACCATGCGGAAATCGATTGGGTGGTCAAACGCCTGCGGGCCGAGCACCGCCAGCAAGGGGGCACCACTTTGCTGGCGGCGGGCGTCTCGCTGGGCGGCAATGCCTTGATGCGCTGGGCGGCAGAACATGGACAGCAGGCCAAGCAGGCGGTCGATGCCCTGGCCTCCATCTGCTCGCCATTGGATCTGGCACTCAGCGGCGCCGCCATTGGCCAAGGCCTGAACCGGTACATCTACACCCCGATGTTCCTCAAAAGCATGAAGCCCAAGGCGCTGGCCAAATGGGCCCAGTTTCCGGGCCTGTTTGACAAACAGGCCATGCTCAAAGCGTCGAACCTCTATGAATTTGACAACGTGTTCACGGCCCCATTGCATGGCTTCAAAAACACACAGGATTACTGGGCCCGAGCGTCTGCCAAACCGCTGATGCGTGACATCCGAATCCCGGCATTGGCGTTGAATGCCCGCAACGACCCCTTTGTGCCGGCGCACAGCCTGCCCCAAGCCAAAGATGTGTCCAGCAGCGTCACCTTGTGGCAACCGGACCAGGGGGGGCATGTGGGTTTTCCGCGTGGCGCATGGCCAGGCCATGTGCGCTGGATGCCGGACGCGGTGGGGTCCTGGCTGATGAACGCAGCCGGCCAAGGCCTTCCGCACACAAGCACAGAGCGAGGGCTGCAGGGTGGATGACATAGTTCGACAGGCCATGGCCAAGTGGCCGAACGTGCCCGATTGCTTTGGCTGGCTGGCTTTGGATGCCCGAGGGCAATGGCTCATGCGCGACGACCGCGTGCAGGCCCAAGGCAGCTTCCAGGACGGCCCGAGCGCAGCCAAAGGGTCGGTGTTGCAGCACGACAAACTGATCGGTTTCATTGGGCGCAATTACGCCTGTAACGCCCAGGGCTGGTGGTATTTTCAAAATGGCCCCCAACGGGTGTACGTGGAGTTGGCCGTGACGCCCTTCATTTGGCGCCTGAACGATGACCTGGAGGTGAGTGCGCACACCGGTGCTGTGGCGCAGCCGAACGCCTGTTGGGTGGACGAAGCCGGCCGCGCCTACCTCGCCACCGACCTGGGGTTTGGCTTGGTGCACAGCATGGATGTGCCCCGACTGGCCAACGCCCTGGAGCAGGACCTCTGGACCAGCCAAGCATGCCTGGCCAGCGAGTTGCCCCACAGGTTTGGCTACGTGCTCAGCCCACAGGCTGCGCAGAGGGCACAAGGCGGCAAGGCATAAAAAAACCGGCCCCAGGGGCCGGTTTGACAGAAGTGGGGATGCGCTTACTTGGCGGCTTCGGCGGCAGGCGCCTTGGGCACTTCAAACTTGCCGCCAGCGCTGTTGACCAGGTACACCACCGCACGGGCGATTTCGGTGTCGTTGAAATCACCGCCACCTTGGGCCCCCATGGCCCCTTTGCCCTTGAGGGCCGAATTCACCAGACCGTCCAGGCCTTGGCCCAGGCGCGCACTCCAGGCCGAGGCCACAGCAAATTTGGGCGCACCGGCTGCACCGGCATCGTGGCATGCGGCGCATTGGGCTTTGTAAACTTCGTCACCGTTCTTCAAGGGGCGGTTGGCATCACGCACTTCCACCGCACCCACTTTCTGGATGCGCTGCGCCGTGGCCTTGTCGACATCGACAGCGCCAGCGGCAGGCTTGTTGGCCGAGGTGACGTAGTACACCAGGCCAATGATGATGAACACGGGCACAACGAAGGACGCCACACTCAGCATCAGCATTTGTTTGGGGGTTTTGACAGGGCCTATGTGGGCTTCGTGTTGATCGTGGCTGTGGTCGCTCATGAAATCCTCTTTGGGGGATGGCCGCAAGGGCTGGTGTGTTGATCAAAATCAACCGCGGATTATAGCGGCCCACCCTTCACCGATCTTTCAAAACCATCGGCACGCCAACAAGCCGTGACATAATCCCCGGCTGGAGCTGCGGCTGTAGCTCAGTGGATAGAGTATTGGCCTCCGAAGCCAAGGGTCGTGGGTTCGATCCCCGCCAGCCGCGCCAA
>JAIXXW010000092.1 GCA_027490555.1 Comamonadaceae bacterium
CTGCTGACGAAGGGGGTGGCCACAAAGCCAGCGCCTACGGCACCTGCGCAAGTGGACGCAATCAGCCAGGTCCGCTTGCTGTTGTCGACTGGGGTGTCACTCATGGAAATCCTCTAGCGAGTCGTTATCAGGGTCAACCCGGGATTGTAGCGGAGTGAAACACGCAACCGACTTACAGCCCGATAGGCCTGATCATGAATAGGTCACAATCGGGGTCCGATCATTTTTCAAGGAACTATGTATGTCTTTTATCCAGGAATTTAAAACATTCGCGCTGAAAGGCAACGTGATTGACCTGGCTGTCGGCGTCATCATTGGCGCAGCATTCTCCAAGATCGTCGACTCGCTGGTGGCCGATGTGATCATGCCTTTGGTCAGCATGGTCTTTGGCGGCTTGGACTTTGCCAACTACTACTGGCCCCTGTCGGGGCAATCTGCCCAACTCTCACTGGCCGAAGCCAAAAAATTGGGGGCGGTTTTTGCCTATGGCAATTTCATCACCATCGCCTTGAACTTCCTGATCCTGGCTTTCATCATTTTTGTGATGGTCCGGCAGATCAACCGGCTCAAATCACGCCAGAGCGTGGAAGCGGCCCCCGAAAAAGCGCCCGAGCCCCCAGAAGATGTGCTGTTGCTGCGCGAAATCCGGGACAGCCTGAAACCCAAAGCATGAGGCAGCGGCCGGGCTGCCGGGCTGAACACCGGCGCCTAGGGCGCCCCGCCAGAGAGCTGGGCAGAGAGCTGACGCGCCATGCGGATGGCCTGGACCATGCTGCGGGCATCGGCCAGGCCTTGGCCGGCCAGATCCATGGCCGTGCCGTGGTCCGGGCTGGTGCGCACCAGGGGCAGGCCCAGGGTCACATTGACCCCCTGCTCCACCCCCAGGTACTTGACCGGGATCAAGCCTTGGTCGTGGTACATGGCCACCACCACATCAAATTCCCGCTGCCCGCCCGCTGGTTGGCGCGCCCGCATGAAGACCGTGTCCGGCGCGAAGGGGCCATGCACATCCAGCCCCTGCTGGCGGGCTTGCGCCAAGGCTGGCTGCAGGACCTCGATCTCTTCGCGCCCAAACAGCCCGCCCTCCCCGGCGTGCGGGTTGACACCGGCCACCGCGATGCGCGGGCTGCGACCCAACACAGGCGTCAAGGCGGTGTGGGTGATGCGCAAGGTCTCCAACACCCTGTCCACGGTGATGGCGTCCAGCGCCTCGCGCAAGGACATGTGGATGCTGACCAGCACCGTGCGCAGCTCGTCGTTGGCCAGCATCATGCGCACGGGCATCTGCGCCAGCGGCACCCGCGCATGCCGGGCCGCCTCGGCCTGCAGCAATTCGGTGTGGCCCGGGTATTGGTCGAAAGGCGCGCCTGCCGCGTGCAAGGCCTCCTTGTGCAAAGGCGCGGTGACCAGCGCCGCCACCTCGCCCCGCAAGGCGGCGCGCGCGGCCCACAGCACGGCCTCGCCCGCCAGCCGCCCGGCCCGGGCATCCACTTGGCCCCAGGGCAAAACGGGCGCCACCGGCACCACCTGCATCACCGGCAAACACCTCGGGGGCACATGCCAGGCTTGGCCGGGCGTTTCGATTTCGCACACCGGAAAGCGCGGCCCGGATTGCACCAGGGCCATGGCGCGCCGCATCAGCCCTACATCCCCGGCGACAAAGCAGCCCCGCGTGAGCTCGGGGGCGGTGCACCAGGCCCGGGCGATGGTTTCAGGGCCAATGCCGCAGGGGTCACCCGGTGTGATGGCGATCGGACGGTGCAGTTCAGGCACATTCATGGCGCAACAGGGGCCTCAGGCCGGGTTGTCGATCTCGATGAAGCGGTGCGCAATGCCCATCACCTGCGCCACATGCGCCCCCAGGGCGGGCGCGCCATAGCGCTCGGTGGCATGGTGGCCGCAGGCCAGAAAGGCCACGCCGGTCTCACGCGCCAGGTGGGCTTGCGGCTCGGAGATCTCCCCCGTGATGAACGCGTCCACGCCCTGGGCGATGGCGGCTTCAAAATAACCCTGGGCCCCGCCCGTGCACCAGGCCAGGCGCCGAACCGGCCGCTCGCTGTCGCCCACACAGGTCACCGGCCGCCCAAGTGCGGCAGCCACATGCTCGGCCAGGGCCTGAGGGCCTGCCCAACTCTGGTGGCCTGTCCCGACAAAGCCCAGATCCTGCTCGCCAAAACGGCCCTCGGTCTGCAAACCGAGCACGCGGGCGAGTTGGGCGTTGTTGCCCAGTTCGGGGTGGGCGTCCAGCGGCAAGTGGTAGGCAAACAGGTGGATGCCGTGCGCCAACAGCAAGCGCAGCCGCTCACGTATCCAGCCGGTCACCCGCCCGTCCTGGCCGCGCCAGAACAGGCCATGGTGCACCAGGATGGCATCGGCCTGGGCGTCAATCGCCGCCTCGATCAGGGCCCGGCTGGCGGTGACACCGCTGACCAGCAGCTGCACATCCCGCTCGCCTTCGACCTGCAGGCCATTGGGGCCGTAATCGCGGAATTTTTCAGGCTGCAGCAAGGCATCCAGGGTTTGGCCCAGAATTTTGGCGTTGGTCATGCAAAAGACTTTCTGTCTGAGTGGGGTATTGTGGCGTAATGCGCCTGTGGCGCTTGGGCGAATCGGGGACAATCGCGATCATGAAACGTTACTGGCTTTTATTTTCCCAATGGGTAACCGTTTTGGTTGCCATCTGGTTTGTGGTGGCCACGCTGCAACCGGAGTGGCTGCGTGGTGCGCAACGCTCGGTTGACGGGATGACCCTGCTGCTGGCACCGCCCAGCCACAGCGGCAGCCGCCCGTTGGGCAGTTTGAGCCTGCCGGCCCAAAAAGCCTCCCCGGCCGTGGTGAGCATCAACACCCGTCAGGGCAAAAACCAGAACCCCTCTGGGCAGGACCCCTGGTTCCGGTTTTTCTACGGTGAGCAAGACGAACAAAACCCCGCAGGCTTGGGCAGTGGCGTCATCGTCAGCCCCGAGGGACACATCCTGACCAACAACCACGTCATCGAAGATGCCGACGACATCGAAGTGGTGCTCAGTGACGGCCGCAAAGCCATGGCCAAGGTGATCGGCACCGACCCGGACACCGACCTGGCCCTGCTGCAAATTCCCTTGACCAACCTGCCCGTCATCGTGCTCGGCCAGACGCAGGACATGCAGGTGGGCGATGTGGTGTTGGCCATTGGCAACCCGTTTGGCGTGGGCCAAACCGTGACCTCGGGCATCGTCAGCGCGCTGGGGCGCAACCAGCTGGGCATCAACACCTTTGAGAATTTCATCCAGACCGATGCCGCCATCAACCCGGGCAACTCTGGGGGCGCGCTGGTCGATGTGAACGGCCACCTGATGGGCATCAACACGGCCATCTACTCCCGCTCGGGCGGCAGCATGGGCATTGGTTTTGCCATTCCCATCTCGACCGCCAAACAGGTGATGCAGGACCTGCTGAAAAACGGCAAGGTGATCCGCGGCTGGATTGGCGTGGAACCCCAAGAGCTGTCGGCAGAACTGGCCGAAAACTTCAAACTGCCGCAGACAGGCCCCCAGGCTTTGAAGTCGGGTGTGGTGATTTCAGGCGTGTTGCAAAACGGTCCCGCCGCCAAAGCGGGCATCCGCCCTGGGGATGTGATCATGCGGGTCAGCGACCAGCCGGTGGGCAGTGTGGCGGACCTGCTCAACCAGGTCGCCAGCCTCAAGCCGGGTGTGCCCGCCGAGGTGGTCATCTGGCGCCAGCAGGCCCAACTCTCCTTGCGCTTGACCCCGGGCGAGCGTCCCGCCCCGAAACGGCAGTCGCGCTGAGCCGGCGCGCTGCACACGGCATCAGGGCATCAGGCCGGGTCGGCCGAATCTTCCGGGGCCTTGGTGTGCTTGATGAACAGCTGGGCCGCCCAGATGCCCAGCTCGTAGAGCAGGCACATCGGAATGGCCAAGGCCAGCTGTGACACCACATCCGGGGGCGTGACCACGGCAGCGATCACAAACGCCAGCACCACGAAGTAGCCCCGAAACTCGCGGAGTTTTTCCACGCTCACCACGCCCATCCGGGCCAGCACCACCACCGCCACCGGCACTTCGAAGGCCAGGCCAAAGGCCAGGAACATGGACAGCACAAAACTCAGGTAAGCCTCGATGTCAGGCGCAGCCGTGATGCTTTTGGGGGCAAAGCTCTGGATGAAGCTGAACACCTGCCCGAAAACAAAGAAATAACAAAAGGCAACGCCCACAAAAAACAGCACGGTGCTCGACACCACCAGGGGCATGACCAGCTTTTTTTCATGGCTGTACAGGCCCGGCGCGACAAACGCCCACACCTGGTAGAGCACCACCGGCAAGGCGATCAAAAACGCCGTCATCAACAAAATCTTGAGCGGCACCATGAACGGCGAAATCACCGAGGTGGCGATCAGGGTCGCCCCTTTGGGCAAATGGACCACCAGGGGCGCGGCCATGATGTCGTACAGGCTGCCCGGCCCGGGGTAGATGGCCAGGGCCGCCGCTGCCAGCGCCACGGCCGCCACCGCCCACAGCAAACGATCGCGCAACTCGATCAGGTGCGCCACAAAAGGCTGCTCGGAACCTTTGAGTTCGTCTTCGGGCTTGGGTGGGGTATCGGACATGGGTGGGTCAGTTGGACACGGCACACGCGAGGTGTGCCGGCATCACACAGAATTGAGGGGCTTGGGCCGGTAACGGGCCACGCGTGCCGCACCCGACAGGGCTTTGGTGCGCACCCCCGCACGGGCTTTGTACCACTGGGGCATGGCACCGCGCTTGAGACGCCAGTTTTTGTCCGGGTGCTTGTACTCGGGCGGTGGCGGCTCCAGGGCCGGCAGGTCGCTGACCACACCCGAAGTGGTTTCGGCCCAGTCTTTTTCGAATTCGGAGGCCGTGGTCTGGACGGATTGCTCGACATCGCGGGCCGCCGTCTCCATGGACTCCTTCATTTTCTTGAGCTCTTCCAGGTCCATGGACCGGTTGACCTCGGCCTTGACATCGGAAACGTAGCGCTGTGCTTT
Organism: Comamonadaceae bacterium; assembly: GCA_027490555.1. Taxonomy (GTDB): domain Bacteria; phylum Pseudomonadota; class Gammaproteobacteria; order Burkholderiales; family Burkholderiaceae_C; genus Limnohabitans_A. The sequence goes on from JAIXXW010000092.1 coordinate 5,006, forward strand.
GCCGATCAAGGCGCCGATGGTTCGGGCCACTTTGGGCAATTTCTCGGGGCCGATGACGATCAGGGCCACGACCCCGATCAGGGCCATCTTCGAAAAACTTAAATCCAGCACAGAGAAGCGCTCAGTCGGTCAAGGGATCAGGACTTGGTCTTGGCTTCAACGTCGATGGTGGTTTTTTCGGCGGTTGCAGGGGCCGCGGCCGTGACTTGACCGGCGACAGGTGCTGCGGTCTCCTCGGGCTTGGTGCCGCCCTCTTTCATGCCGTCCTTGAAGCCCTTGACCGCGCCACCCAGGTCAGAGCCCATGTTTTTGAGCTTTTTGGTGCCAAACACCATGACCACAATCAGCAGCACGATCAACCAGTGCCAGATGGAAAAAGTACCCATGGAAATCTCCTAAAGATGTTGGGATTCTAAGGGGATCGACCACCCGTCTCGGATCGGCCCTGATGAATGAAGGATATGCGGGGCAAAGCCCCGGTTTCAAGCCCGGATCAGCCCCGCAGCCAGGGGCGCGGACCGCCCATGACGTGCATGTGCAGGTGGTGCACTTCCTGCCCGCCTTCGGCACCGTTGTTGACCACGATCCGGAAGCCGCCTTCGGGGTAGGGCTTGCAGCCTTCTTGCAAAGCCAGCCGGGGGGCCAGGGTCATCATGTGGCCCATCAGGCCCGCATGCTCGGGCGAGAGCTGCGCCATCGAGGGGATGTGCAGCTTGGGGATGATCAGGAAATGCACGGGCGCCCAGGGGTTGATGTCGTGAAAGGCGTACACATGCTCGTCCTCATGGACTTTGCGCGAGGGGATCTGGCCCGCGATGATCTTGCAAAAAATACAGTTGGCGTCGGTCATGGCTTGAGGGTATTCAAAGTCAACAATGTCAGTCGGTCACCGGGCGCTGGCCATTGAGCCGCACCATGCCCAGCACGATGCGGTACAAAAACCAGATGGAGATGGCCACCCAGGCCAGCCAGCCCGGGAAAACGAAGAAAAACCAGAGCGGAAAAGTCACCAGGTACAACACAGCCGCCCAAACCACGGTGCGGATGCGGTAGCCAAAATGTGTGCGCTCCCAGCCGGTGGCATCGCCTTTTTTGACCCCGTCGATGAGCAACGCCACCACCAGCAAAACCGGGCCCACCTGCGCCCCGGGAATCATGGCGCTGACGGCCACGATCAGGTGCAGGATGTAGCTGACCCAACTGATGGTGTGGGTGCTGTCATCCAGCGGCTGACCGTTGTCGGGCACCTGGTGCATGGCTCACTCGCCCAGGCGCTCGCGCTCTTGCACCTTGCGCAGGGCTTTTTCCTCCAGCCCGCTCAGGCCCTCGCGGCGGGCCAGCTCGTTGACCACGTCGGCGGGCGACAGGCCATAGTGCGCCAGCGCAATCATGCTGTGGAACCACAAATCGGCCACCTCGCCCACCAGCTTGGTTTTGTCGCCACCGTGGTCCAGGTCCTTGGCGGCCATCACGGTTTCGGTGGCTTCCTCGCCGATTTTCTTCAAAAAGGCGTCCGGCCCCTTGTGCAGCAGGCGGGCCACATAACTTTTTTCCGGGTCACCGCCGTTGGCGATCTTGCGGCTTTCGACCACGGCGGCAAGGCGGTCAAGGATGTCCTGGTTGCTCATAGGTTGGCGGGCGCTCACTTGTAAATGGATTCAGGGTCTTTGAGGACCGGCTCGGTCGCCTGCCACCCGTCGGCCTGCAGGCTCTGGAAAAAGCAGCTGTGCCGGCCCGTGTGGCAGGCAATGCCCGGCTCGTGGCCCAGCTGGGTGACTTTGAGCAACACCACGTCGTTGTCGCAATCCATGCGGATGTCGTGCACCGTCTGCACATGGCCCGACTCCTCGCCCTTGAACCACAGCTTGTTGCGAGATCGGCTGAAATACACCGCGCGCTTGAGCTCGGCCGTCTTTTGCAAGGCCTCGCGGTTCATCCAGGCGAACATCAGCACATCGCCGGAGCCTTGTTCCTGGGCGATGACCGGCACCAGGCCTTTGTCGTCCCATTTGATTGTGTCGAGCCAATTCATAGGAAGGTGATCTTAAAGCAATGCCATGAGCGGACTGGTCAAACCAGCCATGCCGCCCTAAAATACCTGCACAACTACCTGAACAGGTTTCAGCCATGGATGTCATCAGCTACACCGACGCCCGCAACTCCCTCAAGGCCGTGATTGACAAGGTCATTGAGGACCAAGCCCCTACCCTCATCCATCGCCGCGAGGGTGGCAACGCCGTGCTTTTGTCAGAAGAAGCTTATTCCAGCATCCAAGAAACGCTGTACCTGCTCTCCAGCCCGGCCAACGCACGGGCGCTGTTGAACTCTGTGGCCCAACTCAAAGCTGGCAAAGCCAAAAAGCGCAAACTTCTGGACGCATGAAGTTCGGGCATGAGAGAAGTTCGCTTCACCCCCGACGGCTGGGACGCTTATGTGTGGTGGCAAGGCCAAGACCGCAAAACACTCAAACGCATCAACACCTTGATCGATGCCGTTTGCCGCGAACCCTTTACAGGCATTGGCAAGCCCGAACCCTTGGTGGGCAACCTGGCTGGCTTGTGGTCACGCCGCATTGATGAAATGCACCGATTGGTCTACGAGGTCGACGAAGTGGCTGTGACCGTAGTGGCTTGCAGGTTTCATTACGACGATTGAGGTTGAAGCTCTTTGGCCGCTGGGGCGACTGAGCTGCGCCCATGCGCTTGGATTCACACCGCCGCTTGGCAGCCTTGCTTCACGACACGTTCGGTGGATGCAGGGAACTTGCTCAACTTGGCAGCAGGACGGCGCGGACGTGCCAGCAGTTCACCCCCGCAATTGGGGCACTTGCCGGCCAAAACGCCCTCTGCGCACGCCGCGCAGAAGGTGCACTCAAAAGAGCAAATCCGAGCTTGAGTGGAATCCGGGGGAAGGTCTTTGTCGCAGCATTCGCAGCTGGGGCGCAATTGAAGCATGTTGTCATCCTCTGTTGAATTCGAGTCGATTGAACCGCTCTTTCAGGCACGCTCAACCCGACAGTTGAAGCAACCTTGTTTTGCATTGTGCACGTGGAGGTAGCTCCCGGACAAAGCAGCACCATGCCCGCTGGATCGGGTTAACCGTCAATTCAAAGCTGATCGGCCCAACCGGCTGTGGGTGTCAGACTTCACCTATGTCAGCACTTGGCAGGGCTGGCAATACGTGGCCTTTGTGATCGATGTGTTTGCCCGGCGCATCGTGGGCTGGCGGGTGAGCAGTTCGATGCGCACGGACTTTGTGTTGGATGCGCTGGAGCAAGCCTTGTTCGACAGGCAGCCTGACCGCTCGGATGCCTTGGTTCACCATTCGGACAGGGGGTCTCAATATGTCTCAATTCTCTATACCGAACGCTTGGCTGAGGCTGGTCTCGAGCCCTCGGTGGGCAGCCGTGGCGACAGCTACGACAACGCCCTGGCCGAAACGATCAATGGGCTGTACAAGGCCGAATTGATCCACCGCCGTGCGCCTTGGAAAAGCAAGGAGGCACTGGAACTGGCGACCCTGGAATGGGTGGCTTGGTTCAACAATCACCGACTGCTCAGCTCGATTGGGTATATTCCACCAGCTGAAGCTGAGGCGAATTACTACCGGCAACTTGCCGGGAAGAACGAGACCGAGGTCTCAACTTAAACCAACCAGCCTCCACGAAACCCGGGGCGATTCAACGTTGATTCCTTAGTGGAAGGTGGATTCAAGGCAATGAAAGCAGCTTCAATCGCCTGATCAAGTGGTAAGAAGTGGCTGGTCGCCAAATTCGGGATTGCGCGCTTGTTCTCAGGCCCGTCACCAACTTGAAAAAACAAAACACCTGCCGACCCCGCATAGCCGAACCACTGATCGAAGCGTGCGAACACAATGACTCTAGCTTCTAGCAGTTCCAGAAGGACTTCGTCGCCGAGCATGAACCTTAGAACAGAAAGAATCTGGAGGTTGCCAGTCGGGATAACGATCTGGTCGTACATGAGCAGATAGTCTGCCAGCCGAGCCCAGTACGGTGGGCTGTTGACCATCATGTCAGAAGCGCGCTCCTGACTTTGGAGCATTGGCCAGATGCCAAAGTCAGTCGAAAGAAGCCGTCGCATAAAGTGAGGTTGGTTTCTGAGGCCTAACGTAATGTAGACCGCAAAACCCAGTGGATACATCCGGGCAGTGTCGATACATCTTTTGAATGAAATGGCTGCAAGCCGCATGCACCATGCATGGCAGATTCATTTACCGATGTTTTGTATTGGTGAGGATTTGCCATGAAACCCGGTGCCCCTTCCTTGCAGTCCGCCCGCTGGCTTGATCAGGTTTGCGAGCGGGCTTTCGGGTGCACTATAGCGTCAATATTTAATATTGAGAACTATGTATTGCAATTTTTATACATAGGCGTGCAATGCAGCCCGGCATGCAGCGTCACCCATCCCTCGATGGGTGTGGCCGGTGGCTCAGCGCGTCACAGGCGCACGGCAATGCCGCGCTCGCGCATGCGCGCTTTGGCCTGCTGCACGGTGTATTCACCATAGTGAAAGATGCTGGCGGCCAGCACGGCGTCTGCGCCGCCGATGCTCACGCCGTCGGCCAGGTGGTCGAGGTTGCCCACGCCACCCGAGGCAATGACGGGCACGCTGACGGCGTCGCTCACGGCGCGGGTCAGTTGCAGGTCAAAGCCGCTTTTGGTGCCGTCGCGGTCCATGCTGGTCAGCAGGATTTCGCCCGCGCCGTAGTCGGCCATTTGGGTGGCCCAGGCCACCGCGTCCAGGCCCACGTTTTTGCGGCCGCCGTGGCTGTAGACGTCCCAGCCGGGGCCCATGGGCACACCGTTGGCGCCGATGCGCTGTTCGTCCTCGGGCGTGCGGCGCTTGGCGTCAATCGCCACCACGATGCATTGCGCACCGTATTTGTTGGACGCGTCGCGGATGACCTGCGGGTTGGCAATGGCGGCAGAGTTGAAGCTGGTTTTGTCGGCCCCGGCGTTCAGCAAGCGGCGCACGTCTTCCACGGTGCGCACGCCCCCGCCCACCGTGAGCGGGATGAAGACCTGGCTGGCCACGGCTTCGATGATGTGCAGGATCACGTCGCGCCCATCGCTGGTGGCGGTGATGTCCAAAAACGTGAGTTCGTCGGCACCCTGCTCGTTGTAGCGGGCGGCGATTTCGACCGGGTCGCCCGCGTCGCGCAGTTCGACAAAGTTGACGCCCTTGACCACGCGACCACCGGTCACGTCCAGGCAAGGGATGATGCGTTTGGCGAGCATGGCGATTTCTCTTTTGGGGGGTTGTTCAAGGGTTCTGGACTTGCAAGCGCTGCCAGCCCGCCCAGCGCCCGCCCGCAGGCAAGGTGATGGGCGCATACACCTGCGCGGCTTCGACGCAGAGCATCTGGCGCCAGCCGTCGTCTGGCATGTCGGCCAGGCGTTGGCCAAGGTCTTGCGCGGGGTTCCAGACCACGGTGTGGGCCCAGCTGGGGCTTTGGCGGATCTGCAAAGTGCCGTTCAGCGTCAGGGGCTGGGGAGTCGCTTCGTACACGCGGTCAAATTCGGCGGCAAAGCGCAGCGTGTCGGCGGCTTGGCCATGGCGGTCGGTGATTGCGTCCCACTCGGGCTGGCCGCCCAGGCCCTGCAGCGTGGCCTGCGTCACGTCGGGCACGGCCAGATAGGTGTGCAGCGCGCCAGAAAAGGCCATCGGCCCGGTATCGGTGTTGTGCACGTTCAGTGTCAGTTGCAGTGCGCCGGGGCTCAGGTCGATGTGCAATTGAGTCTCAAAGGCCTGCGGCCACCAGGCGCGGGTCTGGGCGTTGTCCGCCAGGCGCAGGCTCAGTTGGGCACGGTCTGCGGCCAGCGCAGGCGCATCGGCCTGCCAAGGCACGTTGCGGGCAAAGCCGTGTTTGGGCAGGCGATCGGCCAGGGGGCCGCGTTGGTTGAACTGCGGAAAGCAAACCGGCACGCCACCGCGGATGGCGGCCTGGCCGTCCATCTGGCTGTGGGGGCTGAGGTACAGGCGCTCTTGCCCACCCGACACCCAGGACAGCACATGCGCCCCGTGCAAGGCCACCACCAAGCGGTCGCCTTGCGGCAGGCTCAGCGCTTTGGCGGGCAGGCCGGCGAACGCGGTGTCGCGACAGGTGGCCTGGGCGCTCATGAGAAAAGGATGGGAAAGGCTCAGCCGTTGAGCTCGTCGGCGCGTTGCTGCGCGAGCGCAAAGTCCAGGTCGCCCGAGTACACGGCGCGGCCGCAGATCACGCCTTCCACGCCTTCGTCTTCCACCGCGCACAGCTGCTCGATGTCGGCCATGTTGGACAGGCCGCCCGAGGCGATGACCGGGATGGTGAGGGCCTGGGCCAGCTTGACGGTGGCCTCGATGTTGATGCCGCTGAGCATGCCGTCGCGGCCGATGTCGGTGTAGATGATGGACTCGACGCCCCAGTCTTCGAACTTCTTGGCCAGGTCCACCACCTCGTGGCCGGTGAGCTTGCTCCAGCCGTCGGTGGCGACTTTGCCGTCCTTGGCGTCCAGGCCCACGATGATGTGGCCGCCAAAGGCGGTGCAGGCGTCTTTCAAGAAGCCGGGGTTCTTTACGGCGGCGGTGCCGATGATGACGTAGCGCAGACCGCTGTCGATGTATTTTTCAATCGTGTCCAGGTCGCGGATGCCACCGCCGAGCTGCACCGGGATGTCGTCGCCCACCGCCTTGAGGATGGACTTGATGGCCCCGAAGTTTTGCGGCTTGCCCGCGAACGCGCCGTTCAGATCCACCAGGTGCAAGCGGCGTGCGCCTTTTTCGAGCCAGGTGCGGGCCATCGCCGCCGGGTCTTCGCCAAAGGTCGTGGCTTGGTCCATATCGCCCTGCTTGAGGCGAACGCAGTGGCCGTCTTTGAGGTCAATGGCGGGGATCAGAATCATGGCAAGTTAAAAGCAGGTGGAGGAAAAAACGGCCCTGAAAACCACTCAAGGCTGCCAGTGGAGGAAATTGCGGAACAAGGCCAGGCCCTGGGCCGCGCTCTTTTCGGGGTGAAACTGGGTCGCAAAAATATTGTCACGGGCGATGGCGCTGGCAAAGCGGCCGCCGTAATCGGTCTCGGCCGCGCAGTGCTGGGGCTGGGCCACCTGGGCATAAAAGCTGTGCACAAAATAGTACCAGCTGCCGTCCGGGATGCCATCCCACAAGGCATGGGCGGGCGCTGTGGGCCACACCTGGTTCCAGCCCATTTGCGGAACTTTGTAACGGGTGCCGTCGGGCTGGGTGCGGCCGGCCAGGTCAAACTTGACCACGCGCCCGGGGATCAGGCCCAGGCCGGGCGTGTCGCCCTCGTCGCTGTGATCGAGCAGCATCTGCATGCCCACGCACACACCAAACAGGGGTTTGCTGGCGGCGGCTTCGAGCACGGCGTCGAGCAAACCGGAGTCGCGCAGCTCGCGCATGCAGTCGGGCATGGCGCCCTGCCCTGGCAAGACCACGCGGTGCGCGTGGCGCACGACTTGCGGGTCAGAGGTCACCGTGACCTCGGCATGGTCGACGCTGGAGGCGGCATGCATGACGGCCTGCGCCACACTGCGCAGATTGCCCATGCCGTAGTCCACCACAGCGACGCGGTTCGTCACCATCTCAGAGCGAGCCCTTCGTAGACGGGATCACGCCCGCCGAGCGGGGATCGAGTTCGAGGGCCGCACGCACCGCACGGGCAAACGCTTTGAAGATCGTCTCGCACTGGTGGTGCGCGTTGACGCCCTTGAGGTTGTCGATGTGCAGCGTGCACAGCGCGTGGTTCACAAAGCCCTGGAAAAACTCGTAGACCAGCTGAGTGTCGAGCGTGCCCAAAGCACCGGCGGTGAAGTTCACGTCCATGTGCAAACCGGGACGGCCCGAAAAGTCGACCACCACGCGGCTGAGGGCTTCGTCCAGCGGCACATAGGCGTGGCCATAGCGGCGGATGCCTTTTTTGTCGCCGATGGCCTGGGCCACCGCCTGGCCCAGGGTGATGCCGATGTCTTCCACGGTGTGGTGGCCGTCGATGTGCAGGTCGCCCTCGCAGGCGATGTCCAGGTCGATCAGGCCGTGGCGGGCGATCTGGTCGAGCATGTGGTCCAGAAAGCCGATGCCCGAGGCCAGCTTGGCCTGGCCGGTGCCGTCCAGGTTCAAGGCGACGCGGATGTTCGTCTCGGCGGTCTTGCGGGTCACAGCGGCAGTGCGGTTCATAAGGAGGCTTTCAAAGCGGCAAGGAGCTGGTCATTTTCTGCGGAGGTGCCCACCGTCAGGCGCAGGCAGTTGGCCAGCAATGGGTGCATTTTAGAAATGTTCTTGACCAGCACACCGTGGGCCTTCAAACCGTCAAAGGTTTTGGCCGCATCGGGCACGCGCGCCAGGATCATGTTGGCTTCGCTCGGGAAAGGGCGCACACCGGGCAGACGGGCCAGTTCGCCTTGCAGGCGCTCGCGCTGTGCGCGCAGGTCCTGAGCCTGGCCGGCAAACACCTGGGCATGCTCCAGCGCAAACAGCGCGCACTCGCAGTTGAGCACGCTGATGTTGTAAGGCGGGCGCACCTTGTCGACCTCAGCCACCAGGGCCTGGGGGCCGATCATGTAGCCCAGGCGCACCCCGGCCAGGCCAAATTTGCTGAGCGTGCGCATGAGCAGGACATGGGCATGGCGGGTGATGCGATCCATGTAGCTGCGGCTGGCAAAAGGCTGGTAGGCCTCGTCCATGACCACCAGGCCGCCCTGTGCGCCTTGCGCCACCACGATCTTCTCGATCACCGCGTCGTTCCAGAGGTTGCCGGTGGGGTTGTTCGGGTAGGCCAGGTAGACGATGGACGGCTTGTGCTGGGCAATGGCGGCCAGCATGGCGGCCTCGTCGAGTTCAAAGTCGGCCGTCAGCGGCACGCCATGGAAGGCCAGGCCTTGCAGCTGGGCACTCATGGCGTACATCACAAAGCCAGGCAATGGCGCCAGGATGGACGCGCCTGGCACATCGCAGGCCATGGCCAGCAGGGAGATCAGCTCGTCCGAGCCATTGCCCAGCATGATGTCGAAGCCTTCGGGCATGCCGGCGTACTGGGCCAAGGCCTGGCGCAAGACGTTCACGCGGCCATCGGGGTAGCGGTTGAGCGCCAGTGCGCCCAGGCGCTCGCCCAGGGCTTTTTGCAGATCGGCCGGCATGCGGTGCGGGTTTTCCATCGCGTCGAGCTTGACCATGCCTGCCGAGTCCTGGATGGCGTAGGCGTGCATGGACTGCACGTCCTGGCGGATGCGTTGCATCAGTGGGGGGCTGACGGTCATTTCGGCTCTCGCATGGGGGGAACAGGGTTCAGGCGCATTTCGGCTGCGCGGGCGTGGGCTTGCAGGCCCTCGCCATAGGCCAGCTCGGCGGCGATGCGGCCCAGGGTCTGTGCACCGGCTTCGCTGACCTCGATCAGGCTGCTGCGTTTTTGGAAGTCGTAGACCCCCAGCGGCGAAGAAAACCGCGCCGTGCCGCTGGTGGGCAGCACATGGTTGGGGCCCGCGCAGTAGTCGCCCAGCGATTCGCTGGTGAAGGCCCCCAAAAAGATGGCGCCCGCATGGCGCAGCAAAGGCTCCCAACGGTGGGGGTCGCGGCTGGACACCTCGAGGTGCTCGGGCGCGATGCGGTTGCTGATGGCGCAGGCCTCTTCCATGCTGCGCGTCAGAATCAAAGCGCCCCGGTCGTTGAGCGATTTGGCGATGATCTCGCGCCGGGGCATGGTGGGCAACAGGCGGTCAATGGCGGCTTGCACCTCGGCGATATAGGACGCATCGGGGCACAGCAAAATGCTTTGCGCCAGCTCGTCGTGCTCGGCCTGTGAAAACAGGTCCATCGCCACCCAGTCTGCGGGCGTGCTGCCGTCGGCCAGCACCAAAATTTCGGAGGGGCCCGCGATCATGTCGATGCCCACGGTGCCGAACACGCGCTTTTTGGCGCTGGCCACATAGGCGTTGCCTGGGCCGGTGATCTTGTCGACCTGGGGGATGGTGGCGGTGCCATATGCCAAAGCGCCCACCGCCTGCGCGCCACCCACGGTGAAGGCGCGGCTCACGCCGGCCACGCAAGCGGCGGCCAGCACCAGCGGGTTGCGCACGCCCTGGGGGGTGGGCACGACCATGATGATGTCCTGCACGCCGGCCACATGGGCGGGGATCGCGTTCATCAGCACCGACGAGGGGTAAGCGGCTTTGCCCCCGGGCACATAAATGCCCACGCGGTCGAGTGGGGTGACCTTTTGGCCGAGCAAGGTGCCGTCTTCGTCGCGGTAGCTCCAGCTTTCGCCCGAGGCTTTCTTTTGCGCGGCATGGTACTGGCGCACCCGGGCGGCGGCGGCTTGCAGGGCTTCGCGCTGCACAGCAGGCAGGCCGTCCAAGGCCGCCTGGAGTTCGGCTGGGGTGATCTCCAGCGCCTTGACATCCGCGGCTTGCAAACCGTCAAAGCGCTGGGTGTAGTCCAGCACCGCCGCGTCGCCACGCTGCCGCACATCGACCAGGATGTCGGCCACGCGCTGCTCGATGGCGGCGTCGGTGTCGGCTGACCAATGCAGGCGGGCGGCGAAGGCCGCCTCAAAACCGGCGTCGGCCGTGTTCAGTTGCAAGGGTTTGGCTTGGAGAGCCATGTTCAGTCTTTCTTCACCGCGCCCGCAAAGGCGTCGAGGATGGCGCGGATGGGCGCTTGCTTGAGTTTGAGGGCGGCCTGGTTCACCACCAGGCGCGAGCTGATGTCCATGATGCGCTCGACTTCGACCAGGTGGTTGGCCTTGAGCGTGTTGCCCGTGGACACCAGGTCGACGATCGCATCGGCCAGGCCGGTGAGCGGGGCCAGCTCCATGCTGCCGTAGAGCTTGATCAGGTCCACGTGCACGCCCTTGGTGGCAAAAAAGTCCCGCGCGATGGTGGTGTACTTGGTGGCCACCTTCAAGCGGGCCCCGGTGCGCACCAGGGCCGCATAGTCCACCTCGGCGCGCACCGCCACACTCATGCGGCATTTGGCGATCTTCAGGTCCAGCGGCTGGTACAGACCCTGACCGCCGTGTTCGATCAGGGTGTCCAGGCCGGTCACGCCCAGATCGGCGCCGCCGTACTCCACATAGGTGGGCACGTCGCTGGCGCGCACCAGCACCACCCGCACGTTGGCCTGGTTGGTGGGCAAGATCAGCTTGCGCGATTTTTCGGGGTCCTCGAGCACCTCGATGCCGGCAGCGCGCAGCAGCGGCAGGGTTTCGTCAAAGATGCGTCCTTTGGACAAGGCGAGGGTGATCATCGAGTCTCCCGCAGAGCCGCCTCAAGGGAGACTCGCGCCCCCTTGGGGGGCAGTGAATGAAATGAACGTGGGGGCATCATGCTTTGACTCTTTCGATGTCGGCCCCCAGGCCGCGCAGTTTCAACTCCATCCGGTCGTAACCGCGGTCCAGGTGGTAGATGCGGTCCACGGTGGTCTCGCCTTCGGCCACCAGGCCGGCAATCACCAGGCTGGCCGAAGCCCGCAAGTCGGTGGCCATGACGGCCGCGCCCGAGAGCTTGTCCACCCCTTCGATCACCGACACCTTGCCGTCGATCTGGATGTGCGCACCCAGGCGCACCAGCTCGTTGACGTGCATGAAGCGGTTTTCAAAAATCGTCTCGGTCACCTTGCTCGCGCCCTGCGCGATGCAGTTGAGGGCCATGAACTGGGCCTGCATGTCGGTCGGAAAACCGGGGTACTCGGTGGTGCGAAAACTCTGGGCCTTCAGGCGTCCATCGGCCTGGATGCGGATGAAGCCCTCGCCCGCCTCGATGGTGGCACCGGCGTCGCGCAGTTTTTCGATCACCGCTTCGAGATGGTCGGCACGGCCGTGGCGCAGCACCACATCGCCCCCGGCCGCGGCCACCGCGCACAAAAA
>JAIXXW010000166.1 GCA_027490555.1 Comamonadaceae bacterium
AAGCCGCAGCCCGCTTGCGCAAACACCTGCAGGATGGCCAGGCTGGAGTTGGCCTTCATGGCGTAGCAGATCTGGGCCTGACGCCCGGCAAAGCCGCGCTGGTAGGCCGCCAGGGCCGATAGCATGGCGGCCTTGGAGTAGACGAACAAGGGGGTGCCGTATTGGGCGGCCAGATCCGACAAGCGCACACCCTCGACCATCAGCCCTGCCGTCTGGTAGGCGATGTGCGGTTGTCCGGGCAAGGGCTGGGGTGTTGCAAGGGCGTTCATCGTGTGGTGGCATCCGAGGCCGAGGGTGAGATCAGAAAGAGGGCATCCGGCGCGATGGGGGGCGTGCTGCGCGGCGCGGTCCTGGCAGCGGGTGTTTCCGCCGGACGCTGACCGGCCTGCGCAGCCGGCGGCTGGTGCCACGGGTTCAGCGACTGGGGCAGGGTGGCACGCTGGGCCGATGCGGGTGTGTTGGGGGCGTACAAGGGGCCTTTTTGACCACAGCCGCTCAACACGGCCGCACTGCCAGCAAGGGTAAGCGCGGTGACTAGAATCTTGAATACCTTCAACATGCAGCGATTGTAATGACCGACCTTGAATTTCTGGACCAAGCCGAACGCCTGCTGGCAGGTGTGGAGCGCAGCTGCGATGTGCTGAACGACATGACCGATGCCGACATCGACAACCAGCGTGTGGGCGGCATGGTCACGCTCACCTTCCCCAACCGCAGCCAAATCGTCATCAACCTGCAAAAGCCCCTGCACGAGGTCTGGCTGGCCGCGCGCTGTGGGGGTTTCCATTACAAGTTCGACGGCCTGCATTGGCAGGACACCAAAGGCCAAGGCGAGTTCTGGCAAAGTTTGTCGCGCTACGCCTCGGAACAATCGGGCCAGGCGCTGGTGTTCCAGCCCTGAGGCCGCAGGCCCAGCGCTGGGCCCTCACTGTCGGAACAGGTCCAGGATGCGGCGTTTTTCGTCCACCGGTGGCAAGTTGTTGTTTTTGCCTGGACCGTCCTTGCCATCCATGCCCAAAGAGCTGACCGCGGCGTCTCCGGTGAACTCGGCATAGGCCCAGTCTCCGCCCGACTGCACCACGCCCTCGGGCACCCGAAGGCTGGTGCTGGGCATGTTTTTCAAGCCGGTCTCCATGAACCGGATCCACACCGGCAGGCTCAGACCGCCACCGGTCTCCCGGTCACCCAATTTGCGGGGCGTGTCGTAGCCAATCCAGACCACGGCGGTGAGGTTGGGGTGGTAGCCCGCAAACCAGGCGTCCATGGCATCGTTGGTGGTGCCGGTTTTGCCATACACATCCTGGCGTTTGAGCAGCGATTGCGCCCGCGCGGCGGTGCCTGAGCGGGTCACCTCCTGCAGCAGGCTGCTCATCACAAAGGCATTGCGCTCAGGGATCGCGCGCGGCGTGTTCTCGCCCAGGGCGGGCTCGGGGCTGTCCACCAGCAGCCTGTTTTTGTAGTCGGTGACGCGCGTGATCAGGTGCGGGCGCACCAGGTAGCCGCCGTTGGCAAACACCGAATAGCCGGTGGCCATTTGCATCAGGGTCACGGAGCCTGCCCCCAAAGCCATGGTCAGGTAGGGGGGGTGCTTGTCTGCATCAAAACCGAACTTGGTGACCCAGTCCTGCGCCGCGCGCGGCCCGACCGATTGCAGGATGCGGATGGACACCATGTTTTTGGATTTGGCCATGGCCGTGCGCATGCTCATGGGGCCGTCGAACTTGCCGTCGTAGTTCTTGGGTTCCCAGGGCTGGCCGCCGGTGACGCCGCCATCAAAAAACAGCGGCGAATCGTTGATCATGGTCGACGGATTGAGCCCGGCCTCCAGCGAGGCGGAATAAATGAAGGGCTTGAAGCTCGAGCCCGGCTGGCGCCAGGCCTGGGTGACGTGGTTGAACTTGTTCTTGGCAAAGTCAAATCCGCCCACCAAAGCCCGGATCGCCCCGGTCTGGGGCGTCATCGCGACCAGGCCGCCTTCCACCTCGGGCAGTTGGGTGATTTCCCAGCTGCCATTGGGCGTCTGAACGATGCGGATCACCGCGCCCCTGCGGATCTGCTTGGCCGATGGGGCTTTGTCGGACAGGCCCGATTGGGCCGGCGTCAGGCCCGCGCCGGTGATGGTGATCTGCTCGCTGTTTTGGCGCACCACCACCACCTTGGTGGGGGAGGCCTCCAGCACCACGGCGGACATCACGTCGCCGTTGTCCGGGTGGTCTTCCAGGGCGTCGTCGATGGCGTCTTCGGCCTTTTTCGGATCGCTGGGCAACTGGATGAATTTCTCGGGGCCACGGTAGACCTGGCGGCGCTCATAGTCCATCAGGCCTTGCCGCAGCGCCTTGTAGGCCGCCATCTGTTCGGCCGACTGCACCGTGGTGTAGACGTTGATGCCCCGGGTGTAGGTCTCTTCACCGTATTGGGCGTAGACCATTTGCCGCACGGTTTCCGCCACGAACTCGGCATGCAGGTTCTTTTTGTCGGCCGCCGTGCGCAGGCGCAGGGGCTCGGCTTTGGCCGCGAGGGCCTGCTTGGCCGTGATGTAGCCGTTTTCCTCCATCCGCTCGATGATGTAGAGCTGGCGCGAACGCGCGCGTTTGGGGTTGACGATGGGGTTGAAGGCCGAAGGCGCTTTGGGCAGACCGGCCAGCATGGCGGCTTCGGCGATGCTGATGTCCTTGAGTGCCTTGCCGAAATAGGCCTCAGCGGCTGACGCAAAGCCATAGGACCGGTTGCCCAGGAAGATCTGGTTCATGTAGATCTCCAGGATCTGGTCCTTGGTCAGCAGGTGCTCGAGTTTGTAGGTCAGCAAGATTTCGTAGATCTTGCG
>JAIXXW010000080.1 GCA_027490555.1 Comamonadaceae bacterium
CTGCTCGAATACGTGCCCAGCGCTGAAAACCTGCGGGTCGACAGCCTGGCCGACAGTGTGGTCCTGAGTGGCCGTGTGGCCGATGGCATGAAGGTGCAACGCCTGATGGCCTTGACCCAGGCCTTCAACGGCAACCAAAAAGTCATCAACCTGCTGCGCGTGCATGGGACCCAGCAGGTGATGCTCGAAGTCAAGGTGGCCGAGGTTTCCAAAACCCTGCTCGATGAACTCGGGGTCGATGTCAACTTGACCCGAAGCTTTGGCAACACTTCGGTCAATTTGCTGTCCCAGTTGCTCAGCGCAGGCTCCACCGCCCTGACCACCGCACGGGCCAACGGGATGACCAGCGTCACCCTGACCGCCGAGATGAAACGTGGCCTGGTGAAGGTGCTGGCCGAGCCCACCATCACCGCCGTGAGTGGTCAGGAAGGTTCCTTCCTGGCCGGCGGCAAGATCTACATCCCGATCCCACAAACCAATGCCGCAGGCGGCACCACCATCACGCTGCAGGAAAAAGAATTTGGTGTCGGACTGAAGTTCCTGCCCACCGTGCTGGAAGACGGTCTGATCAACCTGCAGGTCACGCCCGAGGTGTCGGAGTTGTCGCAGGTGGGCACGGTGGTCAAAGGCCTGGGCGACCAAAGCAGCCTGCTGCCCATCATCAACACGCGCCGGGCCTCGACCACGGTTCAGCTGCGCGATGGCGAAAGCTTTGCCATCGGCGGTCTGGTCAAGAACAACGTGACCCAAACCGTCAAGGCCTTTCCGGTCCTGGGCGAGCTGCCCGTGCTGGGGGCCTTGTTCCGCAGCACCGCCTTTCAGACCGACAAATCCGAATTGATCTTTGTGGTCACCCCCCGGCTCGCCAAAGTCTTGCCCCCTGACTATGTTTTGCCCACCGACACCTACATCCCGCCCAAGCGCAGCGAGTATTTCCTGCATGGCCAGGTGGAAGGCAAACCGCCCGCCAACGACCCCGCCCCTGCCGTGACAGAAACCGCGCCAGCGGCCACGCCCACCGCGCCCCGCCACCCATAAGCCAGGAAACGACCATGCCACGCCATTTGCCTCAGCACCCACCACTTCACTTGACACTTCTACGCGCCAGCGCCGTGGGCCTGTGCCTTTTCGCCCTGAGCGCCTGCGACACCCCACCGACCCAGGTCGATCGGTACTTTGGCCTGGCGGTCCAACAGGCCCAAATGCAACAGACCCTGAACCCGATGCACAGCGGCTGCCCCATGGGGCCCTCGCCGTCCTCCTGCTCGGGTGCGGGCCATGGCAGCGGCCACCATGGCGCCGGTGGGTCCCACCGGACAAGCCAGGACAGCGATGGCGAAACCGTCCATTCGGCCATCTTGCGTTACCAGGAAAGCTTTGCTTCGCCCATGACCACCGGGCCTGGCACGTCCCTGGGCACGGGTTCTGCGATCAAGCGCTGAAAGTCCTGGCATGAACATCCACCTCCTTTCACACCAAAAAACCCTGCTCGACACATGGCGCAGCAGCATCTTGCAGCTGGGCTTGACACCGGGTGTGTGTCAGCAAAGGCTGCCCGGCCAGCGCCTGGCACCGCTGCTGACCGCCTTGCAGGACATGCAAGCCGATGAGCTGCTGTTGCTGGAGCAGCCACTGCATGCCGCCCCCGAAGACCTGCTGGAGTTGGACCAGTGGCTGCGCGCGCGCCCCCAGCTCCATGTGCTGCTGCTGAGCGAAGACAGCAGCAAGGGCCTGCTCATCGAGGCCATGAAGGCCGGCGTGCGGGAGGTCTTGCCCTTGCCCTTGGCACCCGAGGCGCTGCAAGGCAGCCTTCGGCGCTGGACCGAGCGGCTCAGGGCCGCGCCCGCCCAGACCGCCCAGACCGCCCAGACCCACAGCCCCCCCACCGGGCCTGTGGCCGTGGCCAAAGCCGCACCTGGCAGGCTGGTGGCCTTCATGGGCTGCAAGGGGGGCAATGGCACCAGCTTTCTGGCGGCCAACATGGCCTACATCATGGCCACGGAATTCGATCGCCAGTGTGCCTTCATGGATCTGGACTTGCAGTCGGGCGACGCGTCCTTTTACCTGGGCAGCGGTGCCAACAAAAACACACTCAGCGATCTGACGCGACAGATCGACCGACTCGATGCCCAGTTGCTCGCCAGTTGTCTGCATACCATCACGCCGCGACTGAACCTGCTGGCTGCGCCCCACTCGTTGGACAAGGCGATGACCATCAGCGCTCAGGACATCGAAAAGGTGTTGACCCTGGTGCGCAGCCAGCACGATCACGTGGTGGTCGACCTGCCACGCACCCTGAACGCCCTGTCCCTGAAGGTGCTGGACATGGCCGATATGGTCTACATCGTCATGCAGAACCAGACCCCGGATGTGCGCGATGCACAACGCTTGGTGAGCAACCTGCAATCGCTGGGGCTGGGCGAGCACAAAATGCGCCTGCTGGTCAACCGCTACGAGCCGGGCGGCTGGGTCAGCCTGTCAGAGCTGGAAAAGGCGGTGGGGCTGCAAGCCCACCAGACCATCCCCAGCAACCCGCAGTGGGTGGGCGAGGCCTGGCACACCGGTCAGCCTCTGTCGAAGGTGCACGACCACAACGGCGTGATCCACGCCCTGCGCCAAACCACCGGGGCCCTGCTGGACACCCAGCCCAGCAGCCAACGGCGCTGGCTGGACCGCTGGCTCGGCCACAGCGCATGAAGCCCCCACCCACCCTGGCGGGTCCTGACGGAGAAAGCTGTGAACCCTGATTTGAGATCCCAAGTGGAAAGCGCTGGCCCGGTCGCCGAACTGCGCCGCGCTGTGCGTCCCGGCATGCGGATCGTGCCTGCTCCCCCCACGGCCGCAGGGCCTGGCCTGGACAGCCCGCCCGCGCGCGGGCATGGGCTGGACGACATCAAGACCCAGATCCACCAGGAAATCCTGTCCCTGATGGACTGGCAACGCATGGAGACCATGGCGCCCGAGCGACTGCGTCAGGAGCTCAAGGCGCTGACCGAAGGGCTGATCCAGCAGCACAAGCTGGCACTCAACGAGTCCGACCAACGCCAGGTCATCCAGGCCATCCAGGACGAGATGCTGGGGTTGGGCCCCATCGAGCCCTTGTTGTCGGATCCCACGGTGTCCGACATTTTGATCAACGGTCCGCACCAGGTGTATGTCGAGCGGCGCGGCAAGATCGTGCACACCGAAGTGCAGTTTGACAACGAGGCCCACTTGCTCAGGGTGATCGACCGCATTGTCTCGCGGGTCGGGCGGCGTGTGGACGAGATGAGCCCCATGGTCGATGCGCGTTTGCCCGATGGGTCGCGCGTGAATGCGGTCATTCCCCCTTTGGCCATGGACGGGCCTTTGCTGTCGATCCGCCGCTTTTCGGTGGTGCCCTTCAGCGTGCAGGACCTCATCCGCATGGGCTCACTCACTGCGGGCATGGCCGAACTGATCCAAGGCCTGGTGCAGGCCCGCCTGAACGTGCTGGTCTCGGGCGGTACAGGCAGCGGCAAGACCACGCTGCTGAATGTGATGTCGGCCAGCATCCCGGCCGACGAGCGCATCATCACCATCGAAGACGCCGCCGAGCTGCAGCTGCAGCAACCCCATGTGGTGCGCATGGAAACCCGACCACCCAACATCGAAGGCAAGGGCGAAATTTCGCAGCGCGATCTGTTGCGCAACAGCCTGCGCATGCGGCCCGACCGCATCATCATGGGCGAAGTGCGCGGCGCCGAAGTGCTGGACATGCTGCAAGCCATGAACACCGGACACGACGGCTCGATGACCACCATCCATGCCAATTCGGCCCGCGACGCCCTGACCCGGCTTGAGCACATGCTGGGCATGGCCGGCCTCAAAGCCGAGTCGCGCGCCTTGCGCCAGCAAATCGGGGCCGCCCTGTCGGTGGTGATCCAGGTCTCGCGCCTGTCCGACGGCCAACGCAAAATCACCAGCCTGCAGGAGATCACCGGCATCGAGGGCGATGTGATCAGCATGCAGGAAATTTTCAGGTTCGAACAAACCGGACTGAGTCCCCTGGGCCGGGTGCAAGGCGAATTTGTGGCCACCGGCATCCGGCCCAAATTTGCGCAAAGACTGCTCACGCGGGGCATTGCCCTGAGCGACGATGTGTTCGAACCCACCCACCGCTGGAGCTGAGCCATGGACAAGCCCTTTTGGACCTTTGCCGCGCTGGCGGCCTTGAGTGTCGGTGCCCTGGTCTGGGGCCTGTACGGCCTGTGGTGGCAACACCTGGACCCACGCCGCAACACCCTGACCCAACGACTGCAAGCGGCTTCGGCCAAAGCGGCCCTGGCGCTGCCCGAGCCCACGCTCAAGTTGCGCCCTCGGCGCGTGCTGAGCTCGTGGGCATGGGCCGAGCGCTGGCTGCAAAGGTTTCCCGGCATCCACGCAGTCGACCGGTTTTTGCTGCAAACCGGTCTGTCGCTGAGTCTGTCGCAAGTGCTGTCGCTGGCGGCCTTTCTGGTGCTGCTGGCCCTGCTGCTGGGCGTGGCCCTGGCTTGGCCGCCGGTGCTGAGCTTGGCCGCTGCGGGGCTCGCGCTGTTGCTACTGGTCGCGGTTTTGCAGTACCAGCGCAACCAGCGCATGGACCTCATCAGCGATGCCTTGCCCGATGCGCTGGACTTGATGGCCCGCTCGATGCAGGCAGGGCATGCCTTCAGCAGCGCCTTGCAGGTGGCGGCCAAAGACTGCGCCCCGCCTTTGTCGCACGAACTCAGGGCGGTGTTCGAAGAAGTCAGCTTCGGGGTCGGCACCACGCAGGCCCTGCAGGC
>JAIXXW010000153.1 GCA_027490555.1 Comamonadaceae bacterium
CGCAGCAGTCTTCGGGTGTGTCGATCATTTGAGAGGTTTGCATGGTTGGATTTTAATGATAAAAATGGTAAACCTAAATACAAATTTTAATGAAATGTTGTAAATAAAACAACTTGAAACCCCTTGGATCGTGTTGTTTTGTTGTGGGGGTGGGTCCCGCTTGCGACAAAAACGGGGCGTCCAGGGGCGCAGCGCACGATTAACATGGTGCCCAACACAGGAGACACTTGATGCCCGCCCACGCTGCTGTCTGGCCTGCGCGCTTGCCTGCCAGGATCACCGCCCCCGCCACATCCTTGTGGATGAATCTGGCCATCAGCGCGCTGCGCTACCCTGACAAACCCGCGCTGGTGTTCATGGGTCGGGTCTGGACCTACCAGGCGCTGAAGTCCAGCGCCGAGCATTTGGCGGGTCAACTGCAGAAGCTGGGTGTGCAAGCGGGTGATCGCGTGGTTCTGGACATGCAAAACTGCCCGCAATGGGTGATCGCCCACTTTGCGATTTTGCGGATCGACGCGGTGGTGGTGCCCGTGAACCCGATGAACCGCGCCGAGGAACTCAAGCACTACATCACCGACCCCGACACCCGGGTGGCGATCACCACCGCCGACCTGGCCCCGGAACTGGCCCAGGCCAGCGATGCCTTGCCCGCTGAGCAGCGTTTGAAACACCTGCTGGTCACACAGTTCACCGATGTGTTTGACCCCGATGCTTTGGGGCCACAGGACTTGCCGGAAGCTTGGCGGGCCTGGTTGTTGCCGGCGCGGGCATGGCCCCGCCTGGATGCTGGGCAGGTGCATGCCTGGGCGGATCTGATGGCGCAGCCCGCCGTGGACTTGCCCCCACCCCAGGCTCAAACCGATGACCTGGCCATCTTGCCCTACACCAGCGGCACCACGGGCCTGCCCAAGGGCTGCATGCACACCCACGGCACCATCATGCACAACGCCATGTCCAGCGCCCTGTGGGGCAATGGCACCCCGGAAAACGTGACGCTGTGCGTGGTCCCCATGTTCCACATCACCGGCATGGTGAGCGTGATGCACACCAGCATCTTCCTCGGCGCCAGCCTGGTCTTGATGCCGCGCTGGGACCGCGATGTGGCCGGGCATCTGATCTCGACCTGGCGCGTCACGCACTGGACCAACATCCCGACCATGGTGATCGATTTGCTCGGCAGTCCCCACATCGACCGCTATGACCTGCGCAGCCTGACCTACATCGGCGGTGGCGGGGCGGCCATGCCCGAGGCCGTGGCCCAGCGCCTGCTGGACCAGTTTGGCCTGCGCTATGTCGAAGGCTATGGCCTGACGGAGACGGCCGCCCCCTCGCACAGCAACCCACCCGATGCCCCCAAAAAACAATGCCTGGGCATCCCCTTTGTGAGCGTGGAGGCGCGGGTTGTGGACCCCGACACCCTGCAGGAAGTGCCGGCGGGGGAGTCGGGCGAGATCGTGATCTGTGGACCCCAGGTGTTCAAGGGCTACTGGAAGCGGCCCGAGGCCACTGCGGCGGCTTTTTTCGAGCGCGATGGCTTTCGGTTTTTCCGTTCGGGGGACATGGGCCGGATCGACGAAGAAGGGTATTTCTTCATGACCGACCGCTTGAAGCGCATGATCAACGCCAGCGGCTTCAAGGTCTGGCCGGCCGAGGTGGAGGCCTTGATGTTCCGCCACCCTGCGATCCAAGAGGCCTGCATCATCGCCACCCGCGATGCCTACCGGGGGGAATCGGTCAAGGCGGTGGTGGTGTTGCGACAGACGCACCAGGGCCAAGTCAGTGAGCAGGACATCATCGACTGGTGCCGCGAGAACATGGCGGTTTACAAAATCCCACGCGTGGTGAGTTTTGTCGACGCCTTGCCCAAGAGCGGCAGCGGCAAAGTGATGTGGCGTGCCCTGCAAGAGGCCGAAATGGCCGCCCTGGGTGCGCCCGCCAAGGCCTGAGTGCTGGTTGGTTGGGGACCCGAATGCGTTTGCGACTCTCCATCCTGGACCAGTCTGCCGCTGCCGTGGGGCGCGGTCAGGACGCGGCCATCCGCCAGACGCTGGAACTGGCGCAAAAAGCCGAAGCCTGGGGTTACGACCGTTTCTGGGTGAGTGAGCACCACAGCCACCCCAGCATTGTGGGCAGCGCGCCCGAAGTCCTGATGGCCGCCATTGCCGCCCGCACCCGGCGCATCCGCATTGGCAGCGCGGGCGTGATGTTGCCGCACTACGCACCCCTGAAGGTGGCCGAGCAGTTTCGGGTGCTGGACGCCCTGGCCCCGGGTCGCATCGATCTGGGTGTGGGCCGTGCACCGGGCAGCGACGGGCGCACCGCGCAGTTGCTCAACCCCGACCGCAGCGCATCCGAGCGCTTTCCCCAGCAAGTGATGGAATTGCAAGCCTGGGTGAGTGGCCGCCAGCTGCCGCCCGGCCACCCGGGCCACCAGGTGTGGGCCTACCCTCAGTCGGACACGGCGCCCACCGTCTGGATGCTGGGCAGCTCGGACTACGGCGCCCAGCTGGCAGCGCACCTGGGCTTGCCCTATGCCTTTGCCTACTTCATCACCGATGGGCAAGGCGCAGAGGAGGCCTTGCAGTTGTACCGGGACACCTTCCGCCCCAGCCCTGGCCTGCCACAAGCGGCTGCCGCCCTGTGCGTCTGGGCCCTGGCGGCAGACAGCGACGAGGAAGCACTGCACCTGTTCGAGAGCCGCGCGCGCTGGAAGATGGACCGCAACCTCGGGCGCATTGGCGCACTGTTACCGCCCGAGCAAGCGGCCCGTGATTACAGCCCGGCCGAGCAGCTGGCCCTGGAGCGCCTGCGCGCATCGGCCCTGATCGGTTCTGCGGCCACGGTGGGGCGCAAGCTGCGCCAGTTGGCGGCGCGGCTGGAGGTCCAGGAGCTGGTGGTCATCACCTGGGCGCATGACCCCGACGTTCAATGCCGATCGTACGAGTTGCTCGCCAAAGAATTTGCACTTGCGGCAAACTGCTGAGTTCTGATTTTCCAACCCAAGGATGTTTGACATGTTCACCACTGCGATTGCGGGCAGTTTGCCCAAGCCCGCCTGGCTGGCCGAGACCGAGAAACTCTGGCCCCAATGGACCACGCAAGGCCCCGAGTTGCAGCAAGCCAAGGCCGATGCCACGCTGCTGTGGATCAAGGCGCAGGAAGACGCCGGGCTGGACGTGATCGGCGACGGCGAGCAGGCGCGCCAGCACTTTGTCCATGGTTTCGTCGAGCAGGTCGAAGGCATCGACTTTGTCAACAAGGTCACCATGGGCATCCGCAACAACCGCTACGACGCGCAGGTGCCCCAGGTCATCGCGCCGCTGCGCCTGAAGGGCCGTGTCCACGCTTTTGAAGCCCAGCTGGCCCGTGCCCACACGAAAAAGAAACTCAAATTCACCTTGCCCGGCCCCATGACCATCGTTGACACCGTGGCTGACCGCTTTTATGGCGACAAGGTCAAGATGGCCATGGCCTTTGCCGAATTGTTGAACCAAGAAGCCTTGGCCCTGCAAGCCGATGGCGTGGACATCATCCAGTTCGACGAGCCGGCCTTCAACGTCTACATGGACGAAGCGGCCGACTGGGGCGTGAAGGCGCTGGAGGTGGCCGCGCGCGGCCTGACCTGTACCACGGCCGTGCACATCTGCTACGGCTACGGCATCGAAGCCAACAACAAATGGAAAGAAACGCTGGGCCACGAGTGGCGACAGTACGAAAAGGTGTTCCCGGCCCTGGCCAAGAGCAGCATCGGCCAGGTCAGCCTGGAGTGCATGCACTCGCATGTGCCCATGGAGATGATGAAGCTGCTGGAAGGCAAGGATGTGATGGTCGGTGTGATCGACGTGGCCAACCCGGCCATCGAGACGGCGGAAGAAATCGCCGACACGATCGGGCGTGCCTTGCAATTTGTGCCCAAGCACCGGCTCATCGCCTGCACCAACTGCGGCCTGGCCCCGATGAGCCGCGCCGTGGCCGAGGCCAAGCTCAAGGCCCTGGCCGACGGCGCCCGATTGGCCAGCCAGCGTTACGCCTGAGCCGGGCGGGTGTCGGGCCAGGCCCTTCATTCGCTGGCTTATGCTTGCCCTTTTTGCCCGATGCCCCGGACTGACCCATGCCCCAACAAACGCTGCAGCCGCCCCTGACTTCGCCAGACTTGCTCGATGCCACGCTGGCAGACCAGGGCTTTGCGGTGCTGGGGGCCGCCAGTGTTTGCGCTTTGGCCGGCGTGCCACTGCAGGACCTGCAGGCGCTGGCGTCCAGCTGGCATGATTTGCCGCCCGATCGCTACCTCAAGGACGGTGGACGCTACCGCCGCCGCCGCCACGCCAG
>JAIXXW010000081.1 GCA_027490555.1 Comamonadaceae bacterium
CTAACACGCCATCCAGCGATCACCTCGATCAATGCCGGGCGCATTTTACCCGAGATCACCCCCCCTTTTGACAATTCTCAAACTTTGTCAGAGATACCCCCAGACGAACGCAGCATATGGCGCATCTGGTCCAGTCCGATCTCGGTGGTGGCTGCCAGTTTGGCCCGCGGCTGGGGTTTGAGTGCATGGCCATACACAATTTCAAAAGTCACTGAAAGCTGCCCGTCAGCTTCGGGTCGGGCCAGGGACATCAGGGCCTGCTTGAGGGCCTGTTGCCAGGCGCGCCCCCGCAGGCCAGGGAAGCGGTGGATGTGTAAATTGCGCCCCAGACCGCGCAGTTCGGTCAAGAGGCTGTCCGGCGAAGAGTAGGTCAAGGTGATGCGCTCCATGTCCATGACCGGCTCGGCAAAACCCGCTTCCACCAGCATGTCCCCCCAATCGTGCATGTCGGTGAACTCGTGCGATGGCGGTGGCCAACCGGCCTGGGCATGGACCCGACGCAATTCTTGGAGGGTGTCGGGTCCCAGGCATGAAAACATCAAAAAACCGTTCACGGCCAGCACCTGGTGCCACCTTCGCAACAAGGCGGGCGGCTCAGGGCAGGTGTGCAGTTGCATATTGGCCCAGAGCATGTCGGCACTGGGCCCGGACGGCCACCCCGCCTGTTGGCGGTGGCCCCGCCCGGTGAGCCGTTGCCACCAGCTGCGGTCCAGCAGTGGTCGGGCGGCCTGGGCATGCGGCGGGTGTTCACAGGCCAGCCAGGCCAGGGCTTCGGGATAGCGCTGCAACAGGGCTTTGTGCGCCGCAACACCCCCGCTCAGCGGCTCCCAATTCACCCATTGGCGAGGCTGCAAGGTGATGAAGTCCAAACGCTCCTGCATGCGGGCAGCCACTTCTTCGTGCAACCAGGGGGTGTCTTGCAGCGACAAGGGCCGGGTCTGCCAGCGGGCAGCAGCGATGGGGTCCAGCGATGGGGGGCGTGAAGACAAAGACATGGGTGGATGGGTGTGAATCGGACGCAGGCCAGCGGTGCAGCGTGGGCCCGTGAAGCCCCCTTGAGCCGGGGCCATGGCTTGAGTATATTGGCCCGATGTGGCCCTTTTCTTTCCAGGTCAGGCGTTTGGCCCCGGGCCACCGCGGTCCCGATGCGGCATGGCGCGGCTTGCCCAGCCGCTGCGCCATTTGTCAGGATTGGCCCCATCGCCCCTTGTGCGATGCCTGCATCAGCCGTTTCGCCCAACCCCAGCACCGTTGCAGCACATGCGCATTGCCATGGCCGTTTCCCCGGTCACGCTGTGCGGACTGCAGGGCCCGACCGCCACCCTTGGACCTGTGTCTGGCCGCCGTGCCCTACGCCTGGCCCTGGGTGGACCTGATCGCCCGGTTCAAATTTCAAGAGCAGGTCGGCATGTCAGGCGCATTGGCCACCCTGATGCTGAGCACGCCCTGGGCCGAAGACCTTCTGGACCAGGCCGACCTGGTCTTGCCGATCCCCCTGTCTGCCCAAAGGCTGGCCCAGCGGGGTTACAACCAGTCCTGGCAATTGGCCAGGCAGCTGTGCGCCCCCAAAGCCGATGTGCATGTGCTTCTGCGCACCCGTGACACCCCCTCGCAACGGCTGTTGCCCCGGGCTGAACGGATGGCCAATCTGGTGGACGCTTTCGCGGTGGAACCCTTTCGGGCGGCCGGGCTGAGGGACAAGCGCGTGGTGCTGGTGGACGATGTGATGACCAGTGGCGCGTCCTTGTACACGGCCGCCCGCGTCTTGCGCCAGGCCGGGGTCTCGCACATCAGCGCCCTGGTTCTGGCGCGCACCGAAGCACGCAGCCCGGACTGATGCTGGGGGGCCGGGCCACGAGGTCGAGGCACATCAAGGCACAATGGACGCCATGTTTCACATTGTCCTGGTTGAACCCGAGATCCCGCCCAACACCGGCAACGTCATCCGCTTGGCGGCCAACACCGGATGCACTTTGCACCTGGTCGAACCATTGGGTTTCTCGATGGATGACAAACACATGCGGCGGGCGGGGCTGGATTACCACGAGTACGCCACATTGCGGCGTCACGCCGACTGGGACGCTTTTCTGGCCCGTGAAAAACCCGCCCCCGATCGCCTGTTCGCCCTCACCACCCACGGCAGCCGGGATGCGTTTGGCGTGGACTTCCAGCCCGGTGACTGGCTGGTTTTTGGCTCAGAGACGCGGGGCCTGTCCCCCCAATTGCGTGAAAGTTTCCCCCCGGCTCAGCGCATCCGGTTGCCGATGCGCGAAGGCCAGCGCAGCCTCAACCTCTCCAACGCGGTGGCCGTCACCGTGTTCGAGGCCTGGCGACAAAATGGCTTTGGCGGCGCCCCTGTTTCAAGCCTGCTAGCAACTCAGGGATAAAGCCGAACCAGCGACTCGGCAGCGCAGACCGGCTTGTCGCTGCCTTCGCGTTCGACCGTCACATTCCATTGCAGTTGCACACCCTGGCCCTCGATCGGGGTGGCCGAGTGCAAATGCAAATGTGCCCGCAAGCGGCTGCCCACCGGCACCGGGGCCATGAAGCGCACCTTGTTCAAACCGTAATTGACCCCCATGCGCGCCTCGGTGACGACGATGGTTTTGTCAAAAAATTGGGACAGCAAGGACAAGGTCAGAAAACCATGCGCGATGGGCGCGCCAAAAGGCCCTTGCCGGGCACGCGCCTCGTCCACGTGGATCCACTGGTGGTCGCCCGTGGATTCGGCAAATTGTTGGACCTGCTGCTGGGTGATGTCCACCCAGTCGGAGGTGGCCACATGCTGGCCCACACAGGCGGCCAAGTCGGACAATCGGGCAAATGTTTTCATGGCAAACACTGTAGGAGGCCTCTGGCCGATCGGGTGTCGAAGACGTGACAGCCCAGAGCCACCCGCAGCGCCAACGCCCTCGACGGTCTCGTCCACGCGGTCGCGCATCGCTTGCAATTGCGCACGTAAACGGGACAAGTCGGACCGGTAGTGGTCTGCATCGCCGTATTCGGCGAAACCCTGCTCAAACCGATGGCGCGGCGCGGGTGACCCGGCATGTTGGATGGGACACCAGTACTGCTCGGTCAAACCGAACACCTCTCGGCAGTAGGCGATCAGGCCATTGGCATACGTGCAATAGGCACAGTTGATTTTTTCCAGGGCATTCAAATACCCCAGACGTTCCCGATCAAAAGTCCCAAAGTCTGAACGCCGCACCCGTGGCATGCCGCACAGGGGAAAGCACACCCACTGGTACAGGGTGACGCAGACATCCAGCACCAGCATCGGCAAGAGCGCAGGGTAAATGAAGGGCACGCACACGACATGTCGCCACTCGGCGGTGAGCACGTAGGCCAGCCAAGCTGGCGGGGCGCG
This sequence comes from Comamonadaceae bacterium, assembly GCA_027490555.1. Lineage (GTDB taxonomy): Bacteria > Pseudomonadota > Gammaproteobacteria > Burkholderiales > Burkholderiaceae_C > Limnohabitans_A. The sequence goes on from JAIXXW010000081.1 coordinate 3,371, forward strand.
GCGGTGTGGCAGCCATGCGGCTATGGCCATGCGCCATTGTTCAAACGCCATGGGCCACCGACCAGGCCCCGCTGGGCGCTGGCGCCTGAGGCGGGCTCCAAGGCGCAGACATCGCTGCCGGATTTTTTGGACCCAAGCCTTCATGGAAGCTCCTTGTACGGTGGCCCACAGACTAGACGGGCTGAGCGCAGCGCCGATTGACCTGGGTCAACACCGACGGCGCCAGGCCCGTGAAACTGGGCAAGACCATGGCGGCCGATCAAGATAACAGCGAAACCGGGCTGCGCACAGTCCAGGCCCGCACACGGCTGGCCCTGGACGGTCCGAACGAGGTGGCGCAGGCCACACGCCGCTCATTCTGCAAACGCTTGGCAGACATGCTGCGCCAGCCCATGTTCGCTTTGCTGGTCACCGCCGCCATGCTCTATGTGGTGCTGGGCGATCTGACCGAAGGCCTGACGCTGTCGGTGTTTGTGCTGGCCGTGCTGGTCCTCAGCTTTTACCAAGAAGGTCGATCCGAAGCGGCCATCGAGGCTTTGCGCCAGCTCACCGAAGTCCAGGCCCGGGTGCTGCGAGACGGTCAAATCCAGCGCATCCCGTCGCGCGACGTGGTGGTGGGGGACTGCCTGCTGCTGATGGAGGGCGACCGGGTGGCTGCAGACGGCTGGCTGCTGCAGGCCGACAACCTGCAGGTCGATGAATCGCTGCTGACCGGAGAATCGCTGGCGGTGGACAAAGCCCGGCGGGAGGGGCCATGGCCGGACAGCGCCCCGGCCGATCTGCAGGCCTGCCCGCCCCACACTGTCGTGCGTGGGGGCACATTTGTCGTGCGAGGCCATGGCCGGGTGAGGGTCAGCGCCACCGGCCTGCGCAGCCAGATCGGACAAATTGGCTTGGCATTGGCCCAGGTCCAGGAGCTTGCCACGCCCCTGCAGCAACAAACCGCCCGCCTGGTGCGGGTGCTGGCCATGGTGGTGGGGGTGCTGTGCGTGCTGGTGGTGCTCACGGTGGGTTGGCGCACCGGCCAATGGCTGAGCGCCCTGCTGTCGGGCATCGCGCTGGCCATGGCCATCTTGCCCGAGGAGTACTCGGTGGTGCTGACCGTGTTTCCTGCCATGGGCGCGCGGCGCCTGACGCGCGAGGGCGTGCTCACCCGGCACCTGCACGCCATTGAAACCCTCGGCGCGGTCAATGTGCTGTGCACCGACAAAACCGGCACCCTGACCGAAAACCGCATGACGGTCACGGCCATGGCCGTGCCCCACCCGGCGGGCAGCGCCACACCGGGGGCGATTCTGGCCTGGCGCACACCCGCACCCGGCCAGGAGGCGTGCACTGCGCCAGCGCCCTCCTCGGACCTGCCCGAGGCTTTTCTGACGCTGATCGAGCATGCCATCCTGGCCAGCGCCCCGACACCTTTTGACCCCATGGAAATCGCCTTCCATGCGATGGGCCAAACCCACCTGAGCGAGCCCCAACGGCGGTTCGGTGCCGGCCAGTTGGTGCAAACCTATGCCCTCAGTCCCCGCCTCAAAGCCATGTCGCATGTCTGGCAGCTGGGGCCCGATGAGCCCGATGTGGTCTCGGCCAAAGGGGCCCCCGAAGCCGTCATGGACCTTTGCCATCTGGACCCTGAGGCACGCCAGCGCTGGCTGGCCTGCGTGGCGCAGATGGCGGCCCAGGGTTTGCGTGTGCTCGCGGTCGCCCACGCCCGCTTCGTGGGCGGGCATTACCCAGACTCGGCCGAAGGCTTTGACTTTGCATGGCAGGGACTGATCGGGCTGACCGACCCCCTGCGGCCCGAAATTCCCCAAGCCGTCGCCGACTGCCAATCGGCGGGCATCCGGGTGGTGATGATCACCGGCGATTTTCCAGCCACCGCCCGCGAGATCGCCAGACAAGCCGGCCTGCCCGACGGGGACACTTTGACCGGAGAAGAACTGGAAGGCCTGGACACGGCGGCCTTGAAGGCGCGCATGGGCAGGGTCACGGTGTGCGCGCGGATCTCGCCGAACCAGAAACTGCGCATTGTTCAAGCACTGCAGGCCCACGGTGCGGTGGTGGCCATGACAGGCGATGGGGTCAACGATGCCCCCGCCCTGAAAGCGGCCCATGTCGGGATCGCCATGGGCGCGCGTGGCACCGATGTGGCGCGCGAGGCCGCGGACCTGGTGCTGGTCGACGACCGCTTCGACGCCATGGTCCGGGGCATCCGTTTGGGCCGACGCATTTTCGACAACCTGCAAAAGTCCATGCAGTACATCTTTGCGATCCACATACCGATCGCCGGCATGACGCTGATCCCCTTGCTCCTGGGTTGGGCCCCCATGATGCTGCCGCTGCATATCGCTTTGCTGGAGCTGGTGATTGACCCGATGTGTGCTTTGGCTTTCGAGAACGAGCCGGCCGATGAACAGGTCATGCGCCGCCCTCCCCGCGCGATCGATGCGCCCATCCTGAGCACGCGCTGGTTGCTTCTGGCGGCCGGACAAGGTCTGTGCATGTTGGCCAGCATCGGCACCACCTGGGGCATCACACAAGCGGCCTGGGCATGGCCTCGCTTGTGGCCCGATGCGCCGCCCTCCCCGGAGTTCACCCGGTCCATGCTGTTTGTGAACCTGTTCGCCGCCAATTCGGTTGTGGTGTGGCTCTACCGACACGGCCGTCGGGACCGGCGGGGCGCATCGCCCAAGCAGCCACGGCAAGGGCAGATCGGGTTCCTGAGCAACCCTGTGGCGGACGTGCTGCTGGTTCTGGCGTGGACCGCTCTGGCCGCCGCGATCCACATCCCCTGGCTGGCATCGGCGCTGAAATTTGAAGCCCTCGATCCGCTCGCCTGGGCGCTCGCCTTGCTCATGGGGGCCCTCACCTGGCCTGCCGCCAAAGCCCTCGACTGGCTGGTCCCTGGCGGGGCCACCGACCCTGCGCCACAGAAAGGTCTGGCACAACGGCCCTGACGGCGATCGGGGCCCTAAAATCCAGGTTTTACCCGCAGACAGCCACCCCTTGTCTTTCCCAAGAGCTCCTCATCTGCCCCAGCACGTTGGCATCATCATGGATGGCAACCGCCGCTGGGCCAAAAGCCGTTTTCTGCCGGCAGGGCTGGGGCATGCCGCGGGGGCCCAAAGGGTGCGTGACATCGTCAGGGCCTGCGGCGAGATCGGGATTCCCCAGCTGAGTCTTTTTGCATTCAGCACCGAAAACTGGCGTAGACCCCCGGATGAGGTCAGTGCCCTGATGGGCTTGTTCATGACCTACCTCAAAAAAGAGATTCGCACCATGAATGAAAACGGTGTGCGCTTGCGGGTTTTGGGGGATCGGCAGAGATTTTCTACCACCCTGCAGGAACTGATTGCACAGGCCGAATCGGCCACGGCCCACAATATCGGCATCACGCTCAATGTCTGCGCCAATTACGGGGGAAGATGGGACATGCTGCAAGCGGTCAAAGCTTGGCAAAAAAAGAATCCCGATGTGGACATCGCCTCATTGACCGAGGAGGCATTGGCCCCTTTTCTCAGCACCACGGATGCGCCGGAGGTGGATTTACTGATCCGAACCGGTGGTGAATCCCGTGTGAGTAATTTTCTTCTCTGGCAATCGGCCTATGCCGAATTGTTTTTTTGCGATGAACTGTGGCCAGATTTCTCGCCCGAAAGTCTGCACAAGGCCTTGGACTGGTTTGCCGGCAGAGACCGGCGATTTGGCTCGTCTGCACCGATGTGATGCCCATGGACAGCCGATCCGCTGGATTTTCATCCCATGCTTGACGCCCCCCCAAAACCCCCTGGCATGGGGTTTTAGGGGTTCATCCCTCAACCGGGGATGGCCACAGGGCAACAGTGCCTGGCGCGCTCTCAGGCAATGGTGAAAGGCGCGCGGTCACGCCCTTCGATCCACTTCGGGGCTTTGCCACGGCCTGTCCAGGTTTGGCCCGTCGCAGGATCGCGGTATTTGGCAGCGACCTTGCCTACGGATTTGGTTTTTCCGGCACCCGCCTTGCTGCTGCGCCCGGGAAAAACATCCTGAGCAGTCAATCCAAACTCTGCGACCAATTCACGGACTTTGGTGACCGCCGCAGCAATTTCATTTTGGCGTGCCTGCACGATGGCCAATTCAAGTGCTTCGCGCTGTTGCAACAGTTCTTTGTAGGTTTGCGACATGGTGATTCCTCCTGATGAATAAAACCGTAATGTAACTCAAAATTTATCTGAAAGTTAATCCATTTCAAATCGCCTTGAAAATCAGTCAATGATGGTTATCTGTCGCATGCCATGATTGGATTGAATCCAAAGACCGAAATCCGTATTTCAAATCCTTTTCGGGTTCTGGACAAACCCTCTTTAGGGTGTGGGTACGCACTGCCACATAATCATGTCTGTGTTTCGTTTTCTGCATGATCGGTTTTTATGGCGTGTTATTGGATCGGGGATATTCAAGGCTGTGACGGGCCCTTGGGCCAATTGCTGGATCTGATCGACTTTTCGCCCAGCCGGGACCATCTGGTGGTTCTGGGTGACCTGATCAACCGTGGCCCCTCTTCCCTGGCGGTCCTCCGACGCCTCATGGCTTTGGAAGGCAGTGTGCAATGCGTGCTGGGCAACCACGATCTGCACGGCCTGGCGGTGTCCTGCGGCATCCGCCCCACAGGTCCGATGGACACCCTGGACGGCTTGTTGCAGGCCAGCGACCGCTCGCGCTGGACGACTTGGCTTCGGCACCAGCCCATGGCCCTGTGGTCCCACGGGGTGTTGTCCGTGCATGCGGGCGTGTTGCCATCGTGGAGCCTGTCCCAAACCCTGGCACTGGCGCGGGAAGTGGAAGACGTTCTGCGCGGCCCGGATTGGCCTGCCTTCATGGGCCAGATGTACGGCAACAGCCCCAGCGCCTGGCATGAGGACTTGCAGGGCTGGGATCGCCTGCGCGTGGTGGTCAATGCCTTGACCCGCCTGCGCTTTTGCACCGCCGAAGGCGAAATGGAGTTCAACACCAAGGAGGCCGCTGACAAGGCGCCCGAGGGGTTTTTACCGTGGTTCGATGTCCCGGGACGGCGCACCGCGGGCACGCCCATCGCATTCGGTCACTGGTCCACCTTGCGCCAACCCGATCGCGCCGATGTCTGGGCGCTGGACACGGGGTGCGTCTGGGGTGGCCAGCTCAGTGCACTGCGGCTGCAGCACGATGGCCGCCTCGACAGGCTGTGTGTGCCCTGCGCTCAGGCGCAAAAACCGGGCTGAATGACCCCACCCTGATGGAGTCAGGGGTTCACTTGCCGCGCAAATCCACCACCCGCTTGGCCTTGCCCTGGCTGCGCTCGACACCGCCTTCGGCTTTGAGCTCGATGGCCACGCTGGAGCCGATGAAGACCTTGATCTCGTGCTGCAGCATTTTGGCCGCGGCACGGGCTTCGCTGCTGTCGGGTGAGACGCCGGGCCGGGTCTCGACCAGCACCTTGAGGTCGTCCATCGGGCCCTCGCGGGTCAACACGCACTGGTAATGGGGGGCCAATTCGTGGCGCTTGAGGATCAGCTCCTCGATCTGGCTCGGGAACACGTTCACGCCACGGATGATCATCATGTCGTCGCTGCGGCCGGTGATTTTTTCCATGCGCCGCATGGTGCGGGCGGTACCGGGCAGCAGGCGCGTCAGGTCGCGGGTGCGGTAGCGGATGATGGGCAAGGCTTCCTTGGTGAGGCTGGTGAACACCAGCTCGCCCATTTCACCGTCGGCCACAGGCTGACCGGTTTCAGGGTGGATGATCTCGGGGTAAAAATGGTCTTCCCAGATGGTCGGCCCGTCCTTGGTCTCGACGCATTCGCTGGCCACACCCGGGCCCATGACTTCGGACAGGCCATAAATGTCCACCGCGTCCATGGCCATGCGCTGCTCAATGGCTGCGCGCATGTCGTTGGTCCAGGGCTCGGCGCCGAAGATGCCTAGGCGCAATGAGCTGCTTTTGGGGTCGATCCCCTGGCGCTCGAATTCGTCCGCGATCGCCAGCATGTAGCTGGGCGTGACCATGATGATGGTGGACTTGAAGTCCTGGATCAGCTGCACTTGGCGCTCGGTCTGCCCCCCGCCAAAGGGCACCACCGTGAGGCCCAGCTTTTCGGCACCGTAATGCGCACCCATGCCCCCGGTGAAGAGGCCATAGCCATAGCTCACGTGCACCATGTCGCCCGGCCGGGCACCGGCTGCGCGGATGCTGCGGGCCACCACGGTGGACCAGGTGTCGATGTCTTTGAGGGTGTAGCCCACCACCGTGGGTTTGCCGGTGGTGCCACTCGATGCGTGCACCCGGGCGCATTGTTCACGCGGTACGGCGAACATGCCGAAGGGGTAGCTGTCACGCAGGTCGGCCTTGGTGGTGAAGGGGAATCGGGCCAAATCGGCCAGGCTTTTGCAGTCGTCCGGGTGCACCCCAGCCGCATCGAACTTGGCGCGGTACACGGGCGAGTTGGCATAGGCGTGTTGCAGCGTGTGCTGCAGGCGCTTGAGCTGCAGGCTGCGCAGCTCGTCGGTGCTGGCCTTTTCGATCGGCTCCAGGGGGAAGGCTTTTTCGGTCATGGGGGGACTCCGGATTCAAGAATCGATGAGGACGTGGTTCAGCCAATGCAGCGCACGCCCAGACTCACTCGGGCACCACGCTGCCCGGGATCTGGGCGCTTTTGCCGCGGAACAGCGCGACCACTTCGCCGTTTTGGTTGGTGACCTTCATGTCGTAGATGCCATGGCGGCCGCTCAGGGTCTGCTCGACGCCTTCGCAGGTCAGCACATCGCCCAGCCGGCCCGGTCGCAAGAACTCGATGCTGCAACCTGCCGCCACTGCATTCTTGTTGTAGCTGTTGCAGGCGAAGGCAAAGGTCGAATCGGCCAGCGTGAAAATGAAGCCACCGTGGCAGATCTGGTGGCCGTTCAGGTGCAGGGCCTTGACTTCCATGCGGATCACGGCGCGGCCGGGCTCACAGGCCAGCAGCTCCATGCCCATGGTGTCTTTGGAGGCCACGTCCACCGCGAACATGGTTTCACCCACCAGGCGCGCCAAAGCTTTGGGGTCGTTCATCATTCGCCTTTGAACTGGGGGGCCCGTTTTTGCAGGAAGGCATTCACGCCCTCCATGTAATCGTGCGTTCTGCCCAGGGCAGACTGGGTGTCGCGCTCGACGTCGAGGTGGGCGTCCAGCGAACGCGTGCCGGCATCGCGCAGCAGATGGCGGGTGGCCACCAGGGCCTGCGTGGGCATCACGGCCAGCTTGTCGGCCAGCGCCAAGGCGGCGGCCACGCAGTCCTCGGCCACATCCCAGATCAGCCCCCATTCCTTGGCTTTTTCGGCACCGAGCTTGTCACCGGTCATGGCCAAAGCCAGGGCGCGGGGCAGGCCCAGGCGTTCGACCAGCAGCCAGCTGCCACCCGCATCGGGGATCAGACCGATCTTGCTGAAAGCCTGGACAAAACTGGCGTTGGGCGCGGCAATCGCGATGTCGCAGGCCATCACCACCGAAGCCCCGGCACCAGCGGCCACCCCGTTGACCGCGCAGATGACCGGCATGCGCAGCGACATCAGGCGGCGCGTGGTGGGATTGAAGGCCTCGTGGATCACCGGGCCGGGATCGGCACGTTCGACCAGGCCGGGGCCGGGCGTGAAATCGAGCTCGGACAGGTCCAGGCCCGCGCAAAAACCGCGCCCGGCACCGGTCAGCACCAGCGCACGGACCTCGGGATTGGCCTGCGCCTGGTCCAGGGCAGCCCACAGGGCCTGGTGCATGGCACGGGTGAAACTGTTGAGGGCTTGAGGTCGGTTGAGGGTGACCAGCGCCACCGCGCCTCGCACTTCATACAACACCGATGGCATGGATTCGGTCATGTCCTGTCTCCTGAATGCGTGAATGTAACATTAACCGACCGCACGGTTGGTGAATAGTTTCCCGCATGCCAGTGCCTGATTTGACAGCCAGGGCTCAGGCAGCTTGGGTATAGTGAACACAGACACCCACCTGCATCTGGAGAAGCCCTTGAGCTACGACAACATCCAAGTCCGCACCGAAGGCGGCAAAGTCGGCATCATCACCCTCAACCGCCCCAAGGCCCTGAACGCGCTCAACGGCGCGCTGATGGACGAGTTGGGCTTGGCGTTGAAGGCCTTCGACGCCGACGAAGCCATTGGCTGCATGATCATCACTGGCAGCGAGAAAGCCTTTGCCGCCGGGGCCGACATCTCGGCCATGGCCCAATTCAACTTCCACGAGGTCTACAAAAACGACTTCATCACCCGCAACTGGGAAACCATCCGCACGGTCCGCAAACCCGTGATCGCGGCGGTGGCCGGTTTTGCCTTGGGCGGCGGTTGCGAGCTGGCCATGATGTGCGACTTCATCATCGCCGCCGACAACGCCAAATTCGGTCAGCCCGAAATCAAGCTGGGCATCATTCCTGGCGCCGGCGGCACCCAGCGCCTGCCCCGGGCTGTGGGCAAATCCAAGGCCATGGACCTGGTGCTCACAGGCCGCATGATGGACGCCACCGAGGCCGAGCGCAGCGGTCTGGTCAGCCGGGTCGTGCCCCTGAACACACTGATGGACGAGGCCCTGGGCGCAGCGCTGACGATCTGCAGTTACGGCCAATTGGCCACCATGGCGGCCAAAGAAAGCGTGAACCGGGCTTATGAGAGCGGATTGAGCGATGGTGTGATGTTCGAGCGCCGTCTGTTCCATGGCCTGTTCGCCACCGCCGACCAGAAAGAAGGCATGGACGCGTTTTTGAACAAACGCGCACCCAAGTTCATCCACGGTTGATCGGCCGCCAACTGCCCGGCCAGCCAAAGACTGTGCTCAGCCGGGTGGTGTCAACAAGTCGGCTTGCCAGACGAGGCGCTCGGGTGCACTGAAACACAGAAAACGCTTGTGGGTGGCGCGGCCGATCGTGCACAAGCCCAAGCGTTTGGCGACATCCAAGCCCATCTGGGTGATGCCGCTGCGCGACACCACCACGGGCACGCCCATCTGGGCAGACTTGATGACCATCTCGCTGGTCAGGCGCCCGGTGGTGTAGAACACCTTGTCCTTGCCACCGACATCGTGCATCCACATCCAGCCGGCAATGGTGTCGACGGCATTGTGCCGACCCACATCCTCGACAAACATCAGCATCTGCTCGCCCTGGAACAGCGCGCAACCGTGCACAGAACCGGATGATTTGTAGGTCGTTTCCTGCAGGCGGATGGCGTTGACCAGGGCATACAACTGGCCTTGCGTGATCTGTGCCTGGGGCAACACGATCTCGTCGATGTGGCTCATCAGGTCGCCAAACACACTGCCTTGCCCGCAACCGGTGGTCACCACGCGCTCGGCACTGCGCTGCGCAGTCAGCTGAGCGCTCGGGCGGCTCTTGACTGCAGCCACCCCGGGTTCACCCACTTCACCCTCGCCCAGGCTCCAGTCCACGGTGATGGATTCGATCTGGTCCACCGAGTCGATCAAGCGCTGGTTTCTCAAAAAGCCCAGCACCAGCCACTCGGGCTCGGCGCCCAAGGTCATCAAGGTGACCAACTCTTTTTTGTCCAGGTAAATGGTGAGGGCACGCTCTGCCGGGATCTGCGTCTCGGAGGACTCGCCCCACTCGTTGACCACCGTCACGGTCCGGGTCAAGGCTGCGCTTGAACGGGTGAGGCGTGGCTTGGCCGAGCGGGGTACCGCCTCGGGAACGTTCAGGGCAACAGACATGGCGGGAGCTTCACGTGAAAAACCCCCGCCGGTAGGGACGGGGGTTCTCAATGGATCGGGGATGCGGTTCAGCCTTTTTTGGCTGCAGGCTTGGCCGCTTCAGGCTTGGCAGGGGCTGGGGCAGCCGCAGGTGCAGCAGCCACTTCGGCAGGCTTGTAAGCACCGGGGTCGACACAGGCAGGCGTTGCAGCAGGTGCAGGTTTGCCCTTGCCTTGGGTCTTGAAGTAATGCGCGGCCACTTTTTCACGTGACTTGCACAACTGGAAGTCGGCCACCTTGTTGGCATGCGCGGTTTTGGCGGCGGCCTCGGCCGCTTTGGCTTTGGCTTCCTCGCTCAGGGGCGGCAGTTTGGCGCAAGCGCTGAAGCTGATGACCAATCCGGTGAGCACTGACAAATGTTTTTTCATCTGAATTCTCCTGACTCAAGCCGAAGCCGTGGACGCGTTGGATGCAGAGGCCGCACCCGCTGGGGCGGAGCGTTGTGCGGGGATCTTGCCCGCCTTGATGTCGTCGTACCACAGTTCGTGGTGCTCTTTGGCCCAGGTCTCGTCCACATAGCCTTCGCGCATGGCCTTGTAGGCGCCGCGCATGCCCAAGGTGCCCATGTAAATGTGACCAATGAACATGGCCATCATGAACAAGCTGGCCACACCGTGGACCATGTTGGCGATCTGCATCGTGGCACGCTCGTAGACCAAACCGGGGATCAGCATGTTCAGCACCAGGCCCGAGGCCACCACCACCGCGCCCAGGAACAACACACCGGCCCAGAACAAAACCTTCTCACCCGCATTGAAACGGTGGGACGGGACTTCAACCCCCGAGAACAGGCCACCGCCCTTGAGCAACCAGGCCAGGTCTTCCTTGCTGGGGAGGTTGTCCTTGACAAAGGTGACGAAGACCACCACCAGGGACACCGCGAACAAGGGACCGGCAAAGTTGTGCAGGTTTTTCATGGCATAGGTCAGCCAGCCAAACAAGGTGCCACCGATGATGGGCAAGAGGAAGTACTTGCCATAGGCCATGACAATCCCGGAAATGGCCAGGGCGCAAAAAGCGATGGCATTGGACCAGTGCGCCGAGCGCTCGAACGGGGTGAAGCGTTCGATCTTGCGGCCGGTTTCGCTGCCATGCAACTCGATGGTGCCCTTGCTGAAATAAAACAGGGCCATGGCACCCACAGCGATCAGCAACAGGGCTGCGCCATAAGGGATGATGATGTTGTTGCGCACCTGGCGCCAAGCCTCACCCGCCGAAGCCAGGCGGGAACCTGGGTACTGGACGAAGGGTTGGATCAGGTTGCCCGCTTCAGGGGCCTGGCTTTTGGGCAGGCTGCTCACACCGGTCACGCCCTGACCCACCGCACGCCACATGGGGGCATTGTTGCCGGGCTGGACCTCGGCGCGCTGGGCATTGGTCTGGTCCTTGTACTTCGGATCAGCGTCTGCAGACGGTGCGATCTGGAAAATGTTGGCACTCTTGACACCCAGGCTGCTGTCGGCGGGCGCAGGCGCTACAGCAGCGGGCGAAGCGGCGGCGGGCGCTGGCGTCTGGGCAGACACGCCCAGAGTGGCCAGGGCCAGCCCGATGCTCAGGAAAAAGCGGCGCATGAACGTCTCCTTGTCGCTCACTTGGGAGCGCGGGCGTGATCGTTTTGTCCGTACTGTGCACGGGCCTTGAGGTGGTTGGACCAGCTGGCCTTGTCGCCGGCCTTCCAGCCCGGGTCGGTGAACACCGTCACCCCGGTGCCAGC
>JAIXXW010000245.1 GCA_027490555.1 Comamonadaceae bacterium
AGCGTTTGCCAGCGCTGCACCCGTGCGCTCATGTTGAAGCCGCCCTGACCCCAGCTGAGCACGCCTGTCGAGGGCAGCAGGCGCTGGGTCAGGACCAGCCCGGTGCGCCGAAAATCACGCCAGTAATTGTCATCGCTGACACGGTTCAGGTTCAGTCCCAGCCCAATGGCGCCAATGCGCTCGATCCCGGTCTGGAGGATGCCGTTGTGCTGGCTGGACCAGCCCCAGCGCGCCTGGTCGCTCAAGGTGTCGCTGGGCATCAGGTTCAAGCGGGCCTGACCCTGGTAGTCCTTTTCCAGGTAGCGAAACTCGGTGTCGACCGCGACACCGCGTTTGCTCATCACATGGGTGGTGACCGTGGCATCGCGATTGGGCGCGATGTCAAAGTAATAGGGCTGCGCAATTTCCGCGCCGTTGGGGGTGGTGACGCCCACGATGGGCGGCAGCAATCCCGAGCGCCGCTCGGTGGTCAAGGGGAAACTGGCCGAAGGCAGGGACACCTCCGGCAAGTTCTGAAAGCGGATCTGCACGCCTTCGGCCTTGACGCTCGACTCCTCGTCGTCGATGCTCATGCGCGTGGCCTTGAGCAACCATGCCGGCAGCCAGTCAGGCCCGGGTGTGCGCCGACAGGTGGTGTAGTTGGCCTGGTGCACGGTGGCGCGCGAGGGGTCGATGAATTCAAGTTGCTCGGCCGTGCCGTGCGCGCCATTGGCAAAAAACTCGAACCGGGGTTGGGCCATGGTGCCTTGAAAACTGTCCACCTGCAGCTGCAATGCGGACCCCTGAAACAGACTGCCCGCTCGGTAGATGCGGATGCCGCCAGCGGCCTGCAGGACATCCTGACTTTGGTCATACGCCATGCGATCGGCCTGCATGCTCACACCAGGCTTGCGCAGGCTGGCTTGGCCCTCGACCACCGTGTCCAGGTCTGGCCGGACGACCAGCCGTTGACCGCTGAGAAAAACAGCCCCCTCCTTGTCCTGGCGCTGTGAAATGCGCTCCTCCAGCAGGGGGCTGCTGCGCAGCACCAGGCCTTCGGCCTGCGCATGCGCCGCGCTGTGCAGCAGCACGGCCACACCCATGGCCACGCCTGGGAGCCGCAAGGCCAAGCAAGGGTGCGTGGGTCTCAACAAGGTGGGCAGGCTCACAAGGGTCAACAGTCTCTGGAGAACGGGTCTTTTTGAAATCAGACACGCCTTTGGCTTTGTAAAATGGGATTATCCATGAGCCACACCCCACACCCCCTCCCGACCAGCCCCGACGTCACCTGGTTGGACCCGGCACGACAGGCCGCATTTGAGCTTTGGCTGTCCAGCTTGGCCCCAGCACAAGGACTCTTGCCTGACACTTTGCGCATCGCCTCTGCCGATGCCAGTTTTCGCCGCTATTTGCGGGTGTCCACCGTGAACGGCAGCAGCCGCATCGTCATGGATGCCCCGCCCGACAAGGAAAATTCAGAGCCCTTCGTTAGGATTGCCGCCTTGATGGCCGCAGCCGGCTTGCATGTTCCCCAGGTGCTCGCCTGGGAAGAGGCGCAGGGCTTCATGCTGCTGAGCGATCTGGGTGACGCCACCATGATGTCGGCCATCGACCCCGAACATGCGCAGGCCAACCATGGCCTGTACATGCAGGCCGTGGATGTGCTGCTGCAATGGCAACTGGCCTCCCGTCCCGGTGTGCTGCCGCCGTATGACGCGGCATGGCTGCAGCGCGAGCTGAGCCTGTTTCCCGACTGGTACCTGGCGCAGCACCGGCAGCTGCGGCTGCAAGGCCAGGATCTGGAGACCCTGAACCAAGCCTTTGCCCTCATCGTTGAGCGCAACCTGGCTGCGCCCAGTGTGTATGTGCACCGCGACTTCATGCCGCGCAACCTGATGATGCCCTGGCAGAGCGCGCAGCTGGGCGTGCTGGACTTCCAGGACGCGGTCTATGGCCCCATCACCTACGACATCGCCAGCCTGATGCGCGATGCCTTCCTCACCTGGGACGAAGACTTCGTGCTGGACATCACCATCCGCTATTGGGAAAAAGCCCGCAAGGCCGGCCTGATGGACTTTGAGGACTGGCACAGCGACTTTGGTGCCTTTTACTGCGCCGTTGAATGGATGGGCTTGCAACGCCACTTGAAGGTGGCCGGCATCTTTGCCCGCCTCACCTTGCGCGACGGCAAAACCAAGTACCTGGCCGACGCGCCACGCTTCATCCAGTACATCCGCAAGACCTGTGACCGTTACCGCGAACTGGGGCCCTTGCTCAAGCTGATCGACGCGATCGAAGGCACCACGCCCCAGGTCGGTTTTGCCTACGGGCGCATGTGAGCATGCCGCGCTTTTACTGCCCGGCCCCCTTGCGCAGTGGCCAAGCGCTCAGCCTGCCTGCGGGGGCGGCCCGCCATGTGCAGGTCTTGCGGCTGCAGCCGGGGGATCGGATCACCCTGTTCAATGGCGAAGGGGGGGAGTTTGCGGCCACAGTCACCCGCATGGGCCGCAGCGATGTGGAAGTCGAGGTGGGCGAGCACCATGCGGTGGAGCGCGAGGCCGCCCGCGCCGTGCACCTGCTGGTGGGCATCACCGCCAACGAGCGCATGGACTGGCTGGTGGAGAAAGCCACCGAACTGGGCGTGGCCAGCATCACACCCCTGGTGGCCGAGCGCAGTGTGCTCAAGCTCAAAGGCGAGCGCGCCGACAAAAAACTGGCCCACTGGCAAGGCGTGGCCGTGGCCGCGGCCGAGCAGTGTGGCCGCAACCGAGTGCCTCCGGTGCATCCGGCCGTCACGCTGCACGCATGGCTGAATCAGGCCCCGCCGGGTGAGCGCTGGGTCTTGTCTTTGTCCGAAGGCACCCGGCCACTGCCCGGCATGGCCGGTGTCGACGCTGTGAGTGTGCTGAGTGGCCCAGAAGGGGGCTTGAGCCCTGCAGAAGAGGCGGCCGCTCTGGCCGCTGGCTTTGCGCCCGTGACCCTGGGGCCGCGGGTGCTGCGGGCTGAAACGGCGCCATTGGCCGTTTTGGCCCTTTGTTGCGCTTGACGCGGGGGGCCAGGCCCAAGACCGGGCGGCCACAGAACGCCGTCAGCGCCGGAGCCAAGGCGACAGCTTTCCATCAGCGCTTGCCGATACACTGGCCCACATGAACCCCAACCTGACCCTCCTCACGCTCTGCCAGGGTCTGTTTTTCACCAACAACGTCACCTTCATTGCCATCAACGGCCTGGTTGGCTTGTCCCTGGCACCACGGGGCTGGATGGCGACTTTGCCCATCATGGGCTATGTGGTGGGCGGTGCGCTGTCGACCGGGCTGGTGGCCAAGAGCCAGTCGCGCTGGGGGCGCAAGGTGTCGTTCCAACTGGGCTTGATGGTGGCCTTGTTCTCGGCGATGCTGGCCGCTTTGGCCGCCTGGAGCCACAATTTTTGGCTGCTGGTGTCGGCCACGGTCATTGCGGGCTATTACAGCGCCAATGGCCAGCTCTACCGTTTTGCGGCGGCGGAGCTGGCGGCGGACGGCTTCAAGGAAAAAGCGGTGTCATGGGTGCTGGCCGGGGGGCTGATCGGCGCCATCGTGGGCCCCAATCTGGCCTCGCGCACCCGCACCTTGTTCGAGGTGCCGTTTTTGGGCGCCTACATCGCGCTGGCTGTTGTGGCGATGTTGGCCATGGTGTGCATGGCCTTCATCCGGTTTCCGGCGGTGCCCGCCAAAAAGCCCGGTGATAGCGCCGGCAGGCCCCTGTCCGAGATCATGCGCCAACCGGTGTTCATCGTGGCTGCGGCCGCCGCTGCGCTCAGTTATGGCGTGATGAACCTGCTGATGGCCGCCACGCCGCTGGCCATGCAGGTGTGCGGTTTCAGCTTTGATGACGCGGCCCTGGTGTTGGAGTGGCATGTGATCGGCATGTTCGCGCCGGGCTTTTTCACCGGCCACCTGATCAAGAAATTCGGCGCGCTGCGGATCATGGGTTTGGGGGCGGTGATCAACTTGGTGTGCATCGCGGTGGCCCTGTCGGGCGTGCAATTGCAGCAATTTCTGGTTTCGCTGTTCCTGCTGGGCATGGGCTGGAACTTCCTGTTCACCGGCAGCACCACACTGGCCCTGACGGCCTGGACCCCGGCCGAGAAAGACCGGGGTCAGGCGGCGATCAACTTCTTGGTGTTCGCCACCATGGCCGTGACCTCGTTTGCATCCGGCGCGCTGGTGACCACACAAGGCTGGATGTGGCTGAACATCGGCTCGCTGTTGCCCGTGGCCCTGACCGGCCTGGCGCTTTTGTGGATGGTGCAGCAGCAGCGCAAAGTCCCCGGCCCCTGAAGGCCCGAGGAAGGCTGTGCACCGGCGCTGTTCAGGGCATGCGGGCCATGACTTCGGCCACCGCCGCGGTCAGTTTCTTGGCATAAGGCACGTGCAAAAACTCGTTGGGCCCGTGCGCATTGCTTTTGGGGCCGAGCACGCCGCACACCATCATCTGTGCCTTGGGGAACCCGGCGCTGAGCATGTTCATCAGCGGGATGGTGCCGCCCTGGCCGATGTAGCCCACACCGGCACCAAAGTGCGCCTGGCTGGATGCCTGCAGTGCCTGTTCAAACCAGGGCAGGGTGTCGGGCGCGTTCCAGCCGGTGGCGCCGCCCCCACTTTCGAACGTGACTTGGGCCTGGTAAGGCGCGTTGTCTTCCAGCAGGGCCTTCATCTCGGCCACGGCCTGTGCCGCGTCCACCAGCGGCGGCAGGCGCAGGCTGAGCTTGAAGGCGGTGTAGGGCCGCAGCACATTGCCCGCGTCTTTCAGGGAGGGAAAGCCCTCGGCCCCGGTCACACTGAGTGTGGG
>JAIXXW010000197.1 GCA_027490555.1 Comamonadaceae bacterium
AGCGAGCCCCAGCTGCGCGCCGTGATGCGCCAGCTGATCGCCATCGGCGCATTGCATGTGCACACCGAAGAAGGTTTCAGCACCTTGCACCTGACCGAAGGCTCGCGCGCCGTGCTGCGCGGCGAAATCAATGTGCAATTGCGCGAAAGCACCAGCCAGCGCAGCGACAAACGCACCCGCACACGCGGCGCCCCCTCACCGGCTGCCGCCAACCTGGGCCAGGACGCCTTGGTGCGCTACATCAACCTCAAAGCCTGGCGCGCCGAAGTGGCCAAAGAACACAACCTGCCCGCGTATGTGATCTTCCATGACGCCACGCTGGCAGCGATTGCCGAGGCCGCACCGCAAAGCCTGGCCGAACTGCAAGGCATCAGCGGGCTGGGTGTCAAAAAACTCGAAGCCTATGGCCAGCAGGTGCTGCGGGTGTGCAATGGGGCGTCTTGAAACGCCTCAAACCTCTCCGTCTCGATAGCCCGCTTCGCGCTGGTGGCGAATACGGGCCACCATAACTCGGTCCAAGCTACGCCTGCTCCGCAAGCCGTTGCTGCTCAATCCACTGAACGCCCGCGCGGAGCTTCTTGGCCAGCGGTGACTTCGGATCGATCACCCGCCAAAACGGCGCCACCTCGGTCGTGGCCTTGCCCCCGCAAATCTCGTCCCAAGCCGCCTCGGCCACTGTCCGCAAAAAGATGGCCGTAGAGACGGGGCAAGTGGCGTCTGCACCATGCAGCGCAGCAAGCTCACGCCGTACCTGCTGGATCTCTTTCCTTGTTCCGTACGGCACATGGCTTTTCAAGTAGTCCTCCAGCTCCATCGGGCATGAGATGAGCAGTCGCGATCCAGCCGGTACACCCGCAAAGTCCTTTTCCAGCGTCACGGTGTGCGGGGGCTTTGCACGTTTCTTGTCGGCCCACGTCTTGGCTGCTCTTGGCACTTCAAGCTCCTGGTTGATGTTGCAGGGCGCGATTTTGCAACTCAACACATGCAGTGCAAATAATCCCCGTACAAACCCTAGGCTCGGGCCTGAGGCGAGGTCTGGCGCAGCTGCAAGGCATCAGCGGGCTGGGCGTCAAAAAGCTCGAAGCCTATGGCCGGCAAGTGCTGCGGGTGTGCAATGGGGCTGCTTGATCACTTGCGCACAGCCAGGCTAATAGGCAATAAATTCAATAAAAAAGTTTCTAATTTATTTGCAATTAAAGCTTTTCAACTTATAGTGCGTACCCAGAATCCATTCGCTCAGTTGGAGCAGTCAGCGGGTGGAATAAAAAAGGGAGCACCGGATTTCATGGGAAATTTTTACCTGCATGAAATAGCAACACGCAAGCCCTCACCGCCAAGCGCTTGACCTACCAATGCCGCGCCGTCGCCGTCTACTCCAGCTCGTTCGCGTAGCAGGGTACTAAGAAGATACGTTGCTTCAAGAATTGCATGCGAGTAGTTCTCCGCCTCGTAAGCGGAAGAAACGGCTTGCCACAGGCGTTCCGGAATATGCGTTTGAAGGTTCACGGTTGAACTGTGATGCTTAACGCCCGCGGTAAGCTGCGCCGTAACGAGCAAAGCGAGCGGAGGGCATCAAAAGCGCAGCTTTTAGCATCAGCTTGACCAAACAGCTAGGCCACATTTTTGAAGCTTGGCTGTTCATGTTCTTGGAGGAAAGACAATGCCTGGCCCGTCACGAAATGCATAGGTACCAGGCTCAAAAACGGTGGGACCTGGATAAAGGCTTGGGCGATCTCTGGCGGTGCGCAAAATGAGTAAGCTGCCCGTGCGCGGAGTGTCCCGCGTGCAAGGAGCGGGTGATGGTTCAGTTTTCTTCTGTCTTCAAGGTCTTGCCGCTGCTGGTCCTGGTGTCCAGCGCGCTGGCCGAGCCCCGTGCCGACCACCAGAAACCGGGCAAAGGCTCTTATTTCACGCCAGAGCATCACGAACGTGCGCGCGATTATTTCGAGATGCCCGACCATCGGGGTTTTGTGCCACCGGGTCTGGCCAAGAAGGGTGGCCTGCCTCCGGGGCAAGCCAAAAAGTGGCAGATCGGGCAAGCCCTGCCAAGGGACGTGGTGTTTTATGAACTGCCCAGACCCCTGCTCATCCGCCTGGGACCACCACCTCCCGGCCAAATGTATGTGCGGGTGGCCACGGACATCCTGCTCATCGCCATCGGCACCGGCATCGTGATCGACGCGCTGGAAAATCTGGCGCGTTGATGCGCGGTGGGGCCCGCCTCAAGCGGGGCTGGCCGGGCCGATGCGGACCTGGTTGAGCTGGGCCTGCGCCTTGACCAGCGATGGCACCATCTCGCTGCCGTAGCCCAAAGCCACGGCGGTGTTCAGGGCCTGGTGCACGCTGGTGCCAACCATGGAGGGGACCTTCACGCTCTCGGTCAGGTGCGCGTAGTAGCGCAAATCCTTGGCCGCGTTGTTCAACTCGAATTTCATCGCGCCATAGTCGCCCTGCAAGGTTTTGGCCATCAACTGGAACAGGCCCGAGTTGACCCCGCCTGCCGAGATGACCTGCACCAGTTGGTTCAGGTCCACCCCGGCCTTGGCCCCGACCGCAAAGGCCTCGGCGGTGGCGGTGCAGATGGCCTGCGCCACAAAGTTGTTGAGCAGTTTGATGACATGGGCCGAGCCCATCTCGCCCACATGGAACACGTTTTCGCTGTAGGCCCGGATGACCGGCTCGATCCGGGCGAA
>JAIXXW010000376.1 GCA_027490555.1 Comamonadaceae bacterium
ACGTTGACCGAGAAGAAGTGCACCAGTTGCGCCACGCTCCAGATCATCTGGGATGTGCTGCTGATCTGGCGCAGTTCGCCATTGACCCATGAACGCACCATCAGGTCCTGGGGATCGCCCAGTTCATCGGCGGTGGTGATGCAGGGGCCCAAAGGCGCGCTGGAATCGAAAAATTTACCCCTGCCCAGCTCGTACCAGAAGCTGCCGTCGGGGCGTTTGCGCACCTGGCGGTCCCGTGCGGTGACATCGTTGACGATGGTGTAGCCAAACACATGCTCCAGTGCTTTTTCTTTCGGAATGTGCCGGCCTGGCTTGCCAATCACGACCGCCAGTTCCACTTCGCCATCGAGCTTGTGGGTCAGGATTTTGTCCAGCACGATGTCCGCGCCCGGTCCGACCACGCAGTCACCGGTCTTGATGAAAAATTCGGGTTCTTTGCCACTGATGTCCGCGTTGGCTTTTTCTGCGTTGTGGCTCAGGTAGTTGCTGCCCGAGCACAGAATCGAACTCGGAACCATGGGGGCCAAGAGCTGCACATCCTGCATGGCCATGCGGCCGGCACCACTTTGCTGGCTGGATTGGATGGCCCGATCAAAACCGGCGCGCAAGGTCTGCCAGTGCGCAATCACCGACACGGTGTTGTGCAGCAGGCTGGCTTCTTCCGGCGCGAAGGCCGGACTGGCTTGGTGTGCGGCCAAAACATCCACCACGAAGTCGCCGTCGAGCACGCCCATGCGAGGACCCGACTGGGATTGGAAAGTGACTAACTTCATCAAATCATCCTGTTAAAAAAATTGACACTGCATCTCATTCGATTTTGCCCATTTTGGTCAGCACCGCATCCAGGCGCCGCGTGTCCGCTTGCAGAAAACGGGCAAAGTCATCGCTGTCCAAATACTGGACAGGCGTGCGCTGAGTGGCCATGGCTTGGGTAAAGGTGGGGTGCACCGAGCCCTCTTTGACCGCCGCGCGCAAGCGGTTCACGATGGCATCGGGCGTGCCCACGGGGGCAAACACGCCCGTCCACAGGTAAAACTCTCCGTCATAGCCCAATTCACGCGCAGTGGGCACATCGGGCTGAGAGGGCACGCGGTCCCGGCTCATGGCCGTGAGCAAACGAAGCTTGCCCGAAGCGATGTGGGCTGCAATGGCGCCAGGTGTTTGCATGGTGGCATCGACCTGACCTGCCAAAAGTGCCTGGATCTGCTGACCGCCACCGCTGAAGGGCACATGGATCATCTGCAGGCCAGCGGCGTTCGCCAGGATTTCCATGGCGACGTGGGTGGTGCCGTAAATGCCGGATGAGCTGTAGGAGATCTTGCCGGGCTGTGCTTTCACATCGCGGATGAAGTCTGCCAAAGTGTTCCATTTGCTTTCGGCCCGCACAGCCAGGACCGTGGGATCGGCGGTCAAGCGGGCGATGGGCTTGAACTGGTCCATCTGGAAGGTGGAGGGTCTGCCGCTGATGCGATCCGAAATCGGAATGGTGATGATGCTGGGCAAGGCCATCATCAGGGTGTGGCCGTCGGGCCTGGCTTTGGCCGCTGCAGACATGCCGATGGCACCACCGGCACCCCCCCGGTTGTCGATCACGATGTTTTGTCCCAGGTTGTTGGCCATCCCGATGGCCAGCGGGCGGGCGGTGATGTCGGACACACCGCCGGGCGTGAATGGGACGATCATCGTGATGGGCCGGTCTGGAAAGCCCTGGGCTTGGGCGCTTGTCGCCGCGGCGAATGCCAAGCAGCTGAGTGATGTTTGAATCCAGCGGAGCAATTTCATTGACTTCATCGACAACACCTTTGAACATGAAAACGTCTTTTCATTGTGTCCGTGATCCGGCCTTTTCTTGCATCGGGGAAACCCCCGAAAGCTGCGATGGCTGAGGCCTTGCGTATTCAACAGGCCCGGCGAAGCCGAGGGTTTTTTTCCCAAGGCCGCAGGTGCGGCAAAATGGTCTGGATGTGCCTGCAGAGCAGGGTTGATTCCCGGTGCTGGGCGCAAGTCCTGTCCAGCTTGTCCACCGCCTTGCGCCGGCCCATTGAAAATCTTCAAAAATGCCCAGGAGGATGCGTCACCATGTCCGTCGCCGACCCGAAATTTGTCCAAGCCGGCCAGGTCCGTTTTGCCTACATCGAGCAGGGTACGGGTCCCACGGTGGTCCTCTTGCATGGGTTTCCTGACCATGCCTGGACTTGGCGGCATCAAATCGACGCACTGACTGCTGATGGCTTTCGCGTTGTGGCGCCTTACCTCAAGGGTTATCCGCCCACACAAGTCCCTGCCGATGGCTTCTACGACAAGGCCACCCTGGTGCATGAGATCGCACAATTCATCCAAGCCACCCGTCAAGACGCGCCTTGTCATTTTGTGGGTCAAGATTGGGGGGCCATCATCGGCTATGGTTTGTTGGCCGCTTACCCTGAGTTGGTGAACCGGGCCGTCTTGATGGCGGTCCCCCATCCGGAAAGAGTGGCTGCGAGCATGCTGCAAGCCCGGCATGTTCACCGTTCATTCCACTGGTGGTTTTTTCAACTCGAAGATTTGCCCGAAAAAGCCATCGTGCACAACGACATGGCCTTCATCGATGACCTCTGGCAGTACTGGACCGCCGAAGGGTTCCAGGACGAGGACCACATCCGAAGCATCAAACAGATGTTGGCCCAGCCCGGCGTGCTGAGCGCCACCCTGGCCTACTACCGGGCCATGCTGGATGCGAAAAAATTCAATCCTGCGCATGCCGATGTGCGGGCCAGGATGACGCGTCAAATCCGGGTGCCGACGCTGGCGCTGTGTGGTGCAGAGGATCTGCGTGCTGAATTGATGATGGACCAGTCCCCGTATTTTTCAGGCGAATACGATTTTCAGCTGGTTGACAAGGCAGGTCACTTTTTGCACCGGGAGCAAGCCCAGGCCGTCAACGCCCACATCTTGAACTGGCTGCGCCAGGCTGACACCGCCATCGCCCGATCCAGACCATCGGCAGGCTGAAAAACCCCCGCCGATGCCATCCCATGCGGCGCTGACTTATCATGACCCAAGCTTCTACGGTGTGTGCCGTGGCTTGTGCAGTGAGGGTCTGGCCGTGGTGATTTTTCAGGGGGCCGTGGCGCAGGACCGCACAGCCGTTTCCAACAGGAGTTTCAGATGATCCCATTGTCGATCCAACATCTTGCCCGTTTGCAAGGGCTGGTCTGGCCGCTGCTCGGGTCCTGCCTGGTGACCACCGGTGTGCACGCTTCGTCGTGCATCACCGCGGGCCGCATGGACGCAGGCACCTGGGCCCCGCAGTTCCCGACGGTTCGGCTGCTCGACGCCGAGGGGCGACTCTTACCGGTCAAAAACAAATCCGAGCTGACTCGGGTCCGCGGGGTTGAACTCACCGACCACGCGCTGTTGTCGGCCTGCGAGGGCGCCAAGCCCCTGACCCGAGGTTCCGACACCGTGGCCACCAAAAGCCCTGTGCCCGCCGCCCGGCCAGGGCGTCTGGGTGTGGTGGGCGTGGGCTTTCCAAAGCTTCAGACCGGTGGTGAACTGGTGGAGCTCGAGGTGGTGGTGGCGGCCGATCAGATCGTGATGTTGACCCGCTGAACAGACCATGAGCGCATCGCTATGAAGATTGCAGCCTTGCAGATGGTCTCAGGCCCGGCGCTGGCGCAGAACCTGGCCACCGCCGACCGCTTGATCGACCAAGCGGCGGCGGCTGGTGCGCGCTTGGTGGCCTTGCCCGAGTATTTTGTCCAGATGGGGTGGCACGAGACCGACAAATTCCAGATTGCCGAGCCATGGGGGCATGGCCCCATACAGGACATGCTGGCGGCCAAGGCGCGGCAACACGCCATATGGCTGGCGGGAGGGTCTTTTCCGCTCAAGACGGCCGATCCGGCCAAGGTGACGAACACGACCTTGCTGTTCAACCCGCAAGGCGAGGTGGTCGTGCGCTACGACAAGATGCACCTCTTCAGTTACCAGGATGGCGAGCGCAGCCTGGACGAGGGGCGCACCATGGTGGCCGGTCGGGAATGCGTCACCGCCGAAACACCGCTGGGGCGCGTGGGCATGTCCATCTGCTATGACCTGCGCTTTCCGGAGCTTTACCGCAGCATGGGCGAGATTGACCTGATCTTGGTGCCCTCAGCCTTCACGGTGCCCACCGGCACAGCCCACTGGCAGGTGTTGCTGCGTGCACGCGCCATCGAAAACCAGTGCTATGTCTTGGCCGCCGCCCAAGGCGGCACCCATGCCAGCGGTCGCAGAACCTATGGCCACAGCATGTTGGTCGATCCCTGGGGCGAGGTGGTGTCCAGCCTGAGTGAAGGCGAGGGTGTGCTGATCGCCGAGATGGACCCGGCCCGGCTGCAGTCGGTGCGCCAAGAGCTGCAAGCCTTGCGGCACCGACGCATGCCGTTCGCGAACGCCCCGGCGACAGGGGATGCCCGCTGAGGGCTAGATGATTTTGCCCATCCTGACAAAGTTGCGCGTCAGGCTGACCATGACCAGCAGCATGCCCAACAGAGCCAGGTGCGCACTGACTTCGGTCAGCGCTCTTTTCTCAAAGCGCAGGCGGTGGCCCAAGGTGTCGTAGATTTTTTTTAGCTGGTCGGTGCTGTCGGCCTTGAAGTACTCACCCTGGGTCATGGCAGAGACTTTTTTCAGGGCTTCATCTTCCAACTTGACGCGCATGCTTCGGCCTTGCATGTGCACCACATCGCCCTCTGAGGTGCCGATCCCGACGGTGAAAATTTTGACTTGGTGCTCGGCGGCCAGTTCAGCCATTTTCAAGAGTTCCGGCCCCATATTGCTTTGGCCATCGCTCATCAAAACAATGGCCCTGTTCCGTCCCGAGCTGGCCAGACCCTGGCCTTCCTTGGCCGCTGAATTTTTCTCGTCCAATGATCGGCCCGCTTGGGCAGAAGGTCTTTGTCCGCCCATGCCGGACGCTTCGTTGATGATTTTCTGTGCGTCGATGCCAGCACCTGGCAGCAGGGCCTCCAGCGACACCAAGATGCCAGTGCCCAGGGCTGAGCCATATTGCAAGGGCAGGTATTCGATCGCCTTGAGCAAGGCGTCCCGCTCCTCGGTGGGGGCCTGGGCCAGGGCAGCGGTGCCCGCCACGGTGACCAGGCCCACGCGCAGCCTTCGGGGTTTGTCTTCGATGAATCGCTGCGCGGCTTGCTGTGCGGCTTCAATGCGAGAGGGTTGGATGTCCTTGGCGCGCATGCTGCCCGAGGTGTCCATCACCAGCATCACCGTCGCATCGCGGATGGGGGCCATCAAAACGGTTTGCGGCCTGGCCAGCGAGGCACACAGCAGCAACAAACCCAGGCACAGCAGGATCGGGGGTGCCTTGCGGGTTTGTCGGAAGTGGTACAGCGCCAGCACAGGCACCAAGGCGCAAACCAGCAGCATGGTGGGCCACAAAAATTGGAACGCGCTCAGGTCAGGCACGCCACACCCTGCGCTTTCTCAATTCGGCAAACCGGATCAGGGCACTGGCCAAGTCCTCGTCGGTGGACAGTTCCAGGGCATCGATGCCCGCCTGGGCAAAACACTGGGCCAACTGCGCCTGCCGGTCCTCGACCATCCGTGTGTAGCGTTGCCTGAATTGGGGGTCGGTGGTGTCGAGCAGCAATTGCTCGGAAGTTTCTGGATCTTGCAGCAGCAGCAAACCGCCTTGGGGCAGCACAACTTCTGCGGGATCGACCAGACGCACCGCCACCGAATCGTGGCGCTGGCCCAGCGCACTCAGCTCGGAGGCCCAATCGAACGCACCCATGAAATCTGACACCACAAAAACGCAGGACCTTCGCTTCAACAGCCCATTGGCCTGTCGCAACCAGTCTTTCAAACGGGTTTGGTGGGTTTCCCGGGGTGAGGCAGACGACGCCAGCACATGCATCAGGTGCAGCAAATGCCGTCTGTGCATCCGGGCCGGAATGTATTTGAATCCTTCAGGCTCGCCCGGGTTGAAGACCAGGGCACCGATGCGGTTGCCGCGCCGCATGAGCAATTTGGCCATCACGCCCACGTAGCGCAGCATCAGCTCGCGCTTGCTCAGGCCGGTGCTCCCGAAATCCATCGATCCACTCAGGTCCAGCAAAAACCAGGCATGGACCTCGCGGTCTTCCTGGTGCTCTCGCACAAACGGGGTGCGCATGCGCGCGGTCACATTCCAGTCGATGTGGCGCACATCGTCGTGGGCCTGGTACTCGCGCAAATCGGCCAACTCCAGACCGGAGCCCCGGAACAAGGTTCGGTGATCGCCTTGCAGCACACCGTCGAGTCGACGCAACACCGTCCACTCCAGTTCCTGCAGCAATGCCTCAGCGGACATGCGCCTCCAGAGGCTGGTCTGGCATGGGCACGGCTTGCATCACGGCCTGGATCAGGCTGTCGGCGGTTTGGCCTTCGGCCAATGCGGCATAGGACAAGACCAGGCGATGCCGCAGCACATCGGGCACCAAATCGGCCACATCCTGCGGCAGGGCGTAATCGCGTCCACGCAGCAGGGCCAGGGCACGGGCGCCTTCGATGAGACCGATGCTGGCACGCGGACTGGCCCCGTAACTGATCGCGCCCTGGATGGACGCCATGCCGTATTTTTCCGGGAACCGAGTGGCCGAGATCAGTTTCACCGCGTAGTGCACCAGGCCCGGGTCCACATAACAGTGCCGACACTGGATTTGCAGGGCTTGCAGTTCCTCCAGGCTCACGACGCCCGACACCTGGGCGTTGCCCGCAATCACCCTTTGGACGATCACGAATTCATCGTCTTCGCTCGGGTAATCGATCAACACCTTCATCATGAAGCGGTCCACCTGGGCTTCTGGCAGCGGGTAGGTGCCCTCGGTTTCGATCGGGTTTTGCGTGGCCATGACCAAAAAAGGCGAGGGCACCCGGTGCGTCTGGCCCGCGATCGTGACCTGGCGCTCTTGCATCACTTCGAGCAAGGCGCTTTGGACTTTGGCCGGTGCGCGGTTGATCTCGTCGGCCAGCAACAGATTGGCAAAGACCGGACCCAGGACGGTGCTGAATTCGCTGGTTTGCTGGTTGAAGATGCGGGTGCCGATCAAATCGGCCGGCAGCAGGTCGGGGGTGAACTGGATGCGGTTGAAACTGCCGTTGAGTGACTTGGCCAGGGTGTTGACGGTCAGCGTTTTGGCCAGGCCCGGCACGCCTTCGATCAGCAAGTGACCTTGTGCCAGCAGCGCAATCAGCACGCGCTCCAAAAAAGCATCTTGACCGACCACCACCCGTTTGACCTCGTACAGCAAGCGCTGCATCAGTGCTGCCGCCTTTTCGGGTTGCATGATGGACACGGAACGGTGGTTGCCACGCCACGCTTCGGATGAACTGGCCATGTGCTCTCCTTCAGGATCTAAAAAGGGGGGAGACCCACTGCGCTGCCGGCACTTTCGATGGTGGTTGCAAAACCAATCCCTATGAAGGTGCGCGCAGAGGTGGGGTTGAGAATGGCGGTGACAATCCCCACCACTTCTCCGGACATGTTGACCAGGGGCCCCCCCGAGTTGCCAGGGTTGGCCGCTGCATCAAACTGGATCAAACCTTGCAGCACATGTTGGCCGTCGGGTGATTTGAAGTGCCGGTTCATGCCCGAGACCACACCGGCGGAGACCGAGGGCCCGATGCCAAATGGAAAGCCAACAGCGACCACCGCATCGCCAGGCAGCAACTGTTGGCTCGAGCCCAAAATCGCCGGTTCCAAATCATCCGGGATTTTTTGGGGTTTCAACACGGCCAGGTCTTTCTCGGGTTGGGCACCGATCACGACAGCTTCTGCTTCGGTGCCGTCAAAAAAGGTGACTTTCAATTTGTGGGCGCCAGCGACGACATGGAAATTGGTCAATATCGTGCCATCGTCCTTGATCACCACCCCGGTGCCCACACCACTTTCCATGTCCGATGTTTTCTTTTTGGGATCGGTGACATAAGCCTGCACATGCACCACGGCGCCCTGAACCGAAGCGGCGGCCTTGGCACTGGGCGAGGGCAGAGTCTGGGATTCCAGGGCATGCAAAACGGCCGCGTCGATGTCTTTTTGTGTCAAGCGTTGACGGGACTGAAGGTCTGATGCCCAAAGTCCCACACACAACAAACTGACCAGGACACCCAGCAAAAAAAACGCCAGGACATCCCACCGTTTCAAGAAGCGGATGGGGAATCTGTTGTGGAGGGTTGGCCCAGAGGTATGGGCCTGCTCAAGCGGCGCGGGCTTGGGCGAGGCGTCCGCGCGCATTGGCCGGCCGGGTGGGCTCGGACGCTTGCTGAAAACGGTCTCTCGCTTCATAAATTCACCACAGCATAATCGTCAATGGTAAATTTGTGAAATTGGCTTTAACCCTGATGGCGATGCAATTCCTACAACCCTTCATGCTCTGGTCGCTGCTGCTGATCCCGTTGATGGTGCTTGTGTATCTTTGGCTGTTGAAGAGAAAGCGCAGGCATGTGATTTCTTTCTCGGCAGTTTCCTGGATATTGGAAAACATGGATACGCCTTCCACCTGGCGCCGCCATGTGCCACCCCTGCTGGTGCTGGCGGCCCTGTCGTTGCTGCTGTTGGCCGCTGCCCGGCCCATGGCGCGGGTGACCTTGCCGGCCGACTACATGACCCTGATCATGGCCATGGACGTGTCCAGAAGCATGCTGGCAGAGGATGTGGAGCCCAGC
>JAIXXW010000049.1 GCA_027490555.1 Comamonadaceae bacterium
CGTTGATCACAGGGACCTGCGCCCAGGTGATCAAACCCCCCTTCTGAAGCCGACCGGATTCAGACCTGAGGCGGCCATGGCCCTCAGGCCACGCCCCGCAAATCGTACTTGTTGATCTTCTCGATCAGGGTGGTTCTTTGCAATTGGAGGAGTTTGGCGGTTTGTGACACATTGCCTTGTGTCCGCGTGAGGGCTTGCTCGATCAGGCTGCGTTCGACTTCGATCAGATGCTGCTTCAGGGAAATGCCATCCGGTGGCAAGGTCTGAATACCCTGCGCCAGCAAAATCACCTCTTCCACATCGTTCATCTCGTCGTTGGACGCCGACAACAAGGCGGGCAGGCTTTTGGGCACGGTGACCGACCCGAAACTGTCGTCGGATGCCAACAGGTGCGCCAGGGGATCGGTCTGGCTCCAGGGGCCCGGTGCATCGGCCAAGTCCGTGCGCGCGCCAGCGCCATCACCCCTTGGGGTGGTGGCTTCGGCCTGAGGCAGGTCCGCCACGGCCTGCCCAGTCAAAAAGGCACCGGGCAGCTGCGCTGTCCCTGCACCCGGCATTTTCGCCAGCCTCTGGGCTTGCAGCGTCGCCATGCCCGAGGGCATCATGCAGGCCGGCACCGTGTGCAAGTGCAAGGTTTGTCCCGGGAACAAGGTCGAAAACCGGTCCACCAGGTTGGACAATTCACGCACATTGCCTGGCCAAGCGTAGGCCAGCAGCATGTCCAGCATGTCCGGTGCAAAGCTCAGCGCCCGGGCACCGGGTAGAACATGTTTGTCCGCATAAAACTCGAGCAAGGCTGCAATGTCCTCCGGGCGCTCACGCAAGGGGGTGGTGGTGATGGGCAAGACATTGATGCGGTAGTACAGGTCTTCCCTGAAGCGACCCTCGGCCACCTCGTTTTCAAGGTTCTTGTGGGTGGCCGCCACCACACGCACGTCGATGTTGACTTCCCGGGATGCGCCCACCGGCAAAATGCAACGCTCTTGCAGGACACGCAAGAGTTTGACCTGCATGTCCATGGGCAGATCGCCGATTTCGTCCAGGAACAAGGTCCCGCCGTGGGCCAACTCAAAACGGCCCAGCCGGTCTGAAACCGCACCAGTGAACGTCCCCTTGCGGTGACCAAACAACTCGCTCTCGATCAGATCACGCGGGATCGCGCCACAGTTGATGGGCACAAATGGCCCACTGGCCCTGGGGCTGTGGGCGTGCAAAGCCTGTGCCACCAGTTCTTTACCGGTTCCGCTCTCACCCGTGACCAAGGCTGTGGAAGAGGATGCAGCCAGGGTCTTGATCAAATCGCGCAAAAAGTGGGTGGCTTGGCTTTTCCCAATGATTTGGGTTTTGGCGCTGACTTTCATTGAAAAGAGATGTTTGAAAGGTTCACGAAATGGGTGGGCTTTTCACTGGGCAAGACCACCCCAGTGCGTGCAGTTCAGCAAGTAACAAAAAATTACAAAACCACTTTTAGCCTGAGATATTATCAATTTTCTTAATTAAAAACAATTTATCTGTAAATATTGAAGTAAAAATTGAGTTAATTGGTTTTCATAAATTGTCACCATTGACCATTTCCAGAAGCAGGATCTCAAGTCCGTGCCACTGCTGTCGATACAAGATGCAAGCCTTTATGCAGATGCGCAGCATTGGTCTGCGTTCTTATCCATCTCTGGAGATGCCAATTGACCCACGCTAAAACCCTGACCGCCATGCTGCTGAGCTCTGGGCTCCTGGCAGGATGCCATTCCGTGCCGCTGAACATCCTGGGGCAGGACAAAGCGGCTGCGGCTGCGGCCGCACCTGCGCCAGCAGCTCCAGCTTCGATGATCACGCCCCTGGTCGAAAAAAGGGAAACCCTGGTGGCCACCGGCTATGCCGTGGTGAGCATCCAGAACCACAAAAATCCTGCACAGCAAAGGCTGCTTGCCATCCGCGCCTCCAAACTGGATGCCTACCGTTCCTTGACGGAACAGGTCTATGGTCAGCAACTGGATGCCACCACCACCGTGGCCGACATGACCGTGATGAGCGACACCTTCCGCGCCAAGGTCGAGGGTGTGGTCTACGGGGCGGTGCTGGTCAGCATCACCCCGGTGGGTGACGACACCTATGAGACCACCTTGTCGCTGGACCAGCAGGTCGTGCGCGACCTGCGCACCCTGTACCTGGGTCAATTGGCCTCCAAGCGCCGCTGACCGCCCATACTCACCCCGGGCCCTTGAGACACGACTTGCCTGAGTGCCACGCCATGATCCCCATCGCCCCGACCCTCACCCGTTTTTCCCCGGCATCGGGTGTTTTGCAAGGCCTGTGCCTGGCGTGGGCCTGCGCACTGGGCTTGCCGGTCCTGGCCCAAAATGCCAGCCCGACCGAATTGGCAGCGAAAGCCATGGCCACCCCTGCGGTTCGGACCATCTTGGACACCCAAAGCAAGTCAACTGCACCCAGCCGAGCCAAGCCGGTCAACGACCATGAGGCGCACCTGGCTGCCATTCGGGAAGCGATCCTGAATGCGACCATGGACCGGCCCACTCGGGTGATCAGCAGCGCCTGGGTCGATCAACACGGGGCCTTGCACGAGTCTGCGCACTTCCACTCCGAGGCCAAAGTCAGTGGTGTCCGCGTCCTGTCGTATTTGCCCCAGGACGAATCGCCACCCCAGATCACGGCCGATGTGCTGCCATGGGGCTACCACACCGCCAAAACAGACAAGCGCTGCGGCCCCCCGCCACGGGCCTGGCGGCTGCATCTGACATCGCACGCCCGCGCGGCAGCGGGATTCAGCGGGCCAGAGCTTTTTGCCAGCCAGGCGCTTGTGAACATGGCGCACGACAGCTGGCAGCACAGCATGAAGTCATCCCAGAGGTGGCGCATGCACACCACTTCTTCGGGTGAATCCAACAGCTACTTGCGGGCACTGACCGCCAGCGAAGAGGCCCACAGCAACTGGGTGGCCGACATGTCACTTCTGCCCCACGGACCCACGCCCCCTCGGTCATGGACCCAGCGTGTGAGGATCTCGGACGAAGCCCCCAGATGGCACTGGACACTCAAGCTGGTGGTGGGACAGCGACAGCAGCAAGGTGGGCCCGTGCAAACCGTCATGGCTTTCGAGCACACGCTCGCCATCGACCCCCGCCAAATGGCGAACCAACCCAGCCTGTGGCGCCAGCAAATGCAAACTGAGATCCAAGCCCAGGTGAGCCAATGGGCGGCACAACTGGAAAAACGCTCGGAATGCGAACCGGTGCAGTTCCATGTCCTGCGCGAGGGCACCGACACCTTGCAGCTGCAAGCCGGCAGTGGCAGTGGTTTGCGTGCTGGCGACCGGGTGCTGCTGCTCGATCCGAGCCACATCCCCAGCCGAATCCTGGAGCCAGGCATCGCACAGCACTTGGCCCTGGCCCAAGTGGTCAGGGTGGGCAACCACCGCTCGGAGTTGCAACAACTGGCCGGCCCCCGTTTGCCAGCCCAGGGCACATGGCTCGCCCTGCCCTTGTGAATGGCCATCCCATCACCAAGAACAGGGCCATGGCCGATTTCAACATTTTTCGATACATTCATCCGATGCAGCGCGCCTCACACCACCGCCATTCCCATGGACCGTTCATGACCCACCTGCTGAAGCTCACCGCACTGCCCCTGGCGCTGGCGCTGTGCCCCAGCGCCAGCTGGGCTTCGGACGCGGCCAACGCGGCACTGCAGGTGCTGTTGGGGGCCCGAGACACGTCCCAGCCCTCCTCATCACCGTCGCACAGCCTGACCGGCAAAACACAACACAAAACGATCACCGTGATGCGGGGCGAAAGCCTGGACCGGGTCATACGCCGGGCCATGCCGGGCATGCCCCTGCACCCCGATTTTTTACGCCAGGCCTTTGTGCGGCTGAATCCCCAGGTTTTCCCCCAAGGCAAGCCGCATGCCCTGCGCACAGGCACCACCTTGCAGATTCCCACGGCCGAAGAGCTCCGATTCTTGCTGGTGAGCCAGCACCCCGAGACGGCGAGCCTGTTCCAACAGGCGGAAACGCCCTCGGCATCCGAGCAAGAGCCAACGCCAGCGCAAACCCGGCGTCAATGGGTGCGCTATCCCTGATGGGACCAGTCGGAACGGGTCATGATCACTGGGGCTGAAACAGCGCATCTGACCCCCAAAATCCCAACCATCTACCTGGAGGGAAAACTGCCGCTGTTGCTCGAACGCACCGCGGCCGAGCTGGGACTCAAAGAAGGTCAGGTCATTCAGGCGATGGTGGAAGCCCGGCCGGAGCGCCTGCGCTTGAACTTGCAGGACTCGGTGTTCACCGGCAAGCACATCGATTTGCCCAAGGAACTGCCACCCGGCTTGCGTCTGGCCGCAGGGGACACGGCCTTGTTCCGGGTCCAATTGCAAAGCGATGGCACCATCTTGCTGCGCCCTTTGCAAGCACAGGCTGCCCGGCCCGCTGCAGACACTGGCCTCGCACCACCCTTGCCCAACCGCCTGCAGCAACTGCTTTTCAGACCGCCGGACATGGCCTCGCTGGCCATGCTGCTGAGTCCTGGCACCTTGGAAAACCTGCTGCGTGGCCTGAACCCGGCGGCCCCCGAGCGGCTGAACCTGCACAATTGGCTCAGGGCACGCCCCAGCATGGCACATCTGAGCCCCGACAAACTGCAGGAGTGGATGGCGCGCAGTGGCTGGTCCAATGAGCATGTGTTGTCCCAAGGCCAAAGTCCAGGGCCGCTGGACCTGAAAACCACCTTGCGTCAGCTGTGGCTTTTGCTCAAGGACATGGACGCCCCGGAGACGGGCCGCCTCCAGGATGCGATCGACGACATCGAGTCCAGGCAACTCACAGCGGCCGAGTCCCTGACGGGCCGAGAAGTGGTTTTTTCGATGATGCTGCCCTTTGTCGATGCCGAGCCTGTGGCCATGCGCTTTGTTCGGCAACGTCGCCAACCCGGGGAGGGCAAGGCGCCCTTCATCATCCACCTGCACACCCGCAACCGGGACCTGGGGGAGGTCTGGCTGCAAACCCGCATCAGCAACGAAACCGAGGTCGACATGATCATGTGGGCCTTGCGGGAAGACGTCGTTCAACGCGCCAAAGACATGACCGTGAATCTGGAAAATGAACTCGACAGCGCCGGGCTGCGCATGACCCGCTTGCTGGTGGTGCATGGTGCAGGACCTGCAGAACCCATCCCATGGCAAGCCCCGCAACAGGGCAGCTTGATCGACATCCAGACATGAAGCACCCCATCAAGGAAGCCATTGCGCTGGAATATGGCAAGAACTCCGCCCCGGTGGTCACCGCCAAAGGCGATGCGGAGCTGGCTCAAAAGATCGTGGACGAAGCGCAAAAGCATGGCGTGTATGTGGCCGAAGACCCGCAGTTGCTGGCCTTGCTGAGCCGGATCGACATCGACAAGGAAATCCCACCCGAGCTCTACACTGCCGTTGCGGTCATTCTCTCCTGGGTTTACTGGCTCAAGGGCATGCGGCCTGGGGACGAAAAACAAAGCCCTTGAGGCTGGGCTGCTTCAAAAACACCAAAGCCCCATTCAAGGGGCTGCACATCGGTCTGGCGGTTGCTGGAATCAGGCGGCCAGATAGGCCCCGATGCCCTGGCGGCGTGACACCTGGCCCAGTTTGTCGTACAAGTCCACCGACACCGCCGTCTCACCCTGCAGGGCTTGCAAAGCGCCTTTGACGGCCTGCAACTGGCGTTGCAGCAATTGGATGTTGCGCAGGTGATCCTGCTTGCACTGGGACAAGCCGGGCAACAAGGCTTCCCACCATGTGGGCACGGGGCTTTGCGCACCCGCCACATCGGCCACGCTGGACAGGCGCAACAACACTTCTCCCCGCTCCTGCTGCAAGGCGTCAAACGCAGCCAGGTCTCGGGTTTTGAGGGCCTCAAATTCGGCCTGCAACAACACCGCCAGACGTGCAGCATCGGCTTGTGCAGCGGCCGCTGTGGCCGTTGACCACTCTTGCTCGGACATCGGGGGCACGTTGGCAGACATGGTCAACACATCAGCCTTTGATCATTTTTTCAATGGCCACAAAGTTCTCGGCAATGCGGCGGCTGTCCACGGGGTACAGGCCCTGTTGGATGGCCAACTTGATGGATTCGACCTTGGCACGGTCAAACTCGGGTTCCTGCATCGCTTTTTGCGCGACTTCGCTCAAACGGAGCTCGTCGGTCGGCACGGCAGCCGGCTTGGCGGCAGCTCCTTCTGCCGCATCCGAAGGCCGCTCCGAAACCTTGGCCGCCGAGGCACGGCTGGCCGTGTCCATTTGGGCAATCCGGCGAAAACTGGATATGGGATCGGTCATGGTGATTCTCTTTTCTGGTCTCTTGGTGAAGAGCTGAAACCTCGCTCGGATATGGAATCGGCACCAGATTCTAAAACTTGAATCCAAAATCAGAAAAAAATTTCATACATGGTGTCTGTGCGAATTTCACAGCCCCTCCACCAGATTCGGACCCTTGACCTGGCCCGTCAAAATGCGGCCTGATTCTTTATTTTTCAGTTTGATCTGTTCACCAAACTTGCCATCTTGCAGGGCCTCTACACGGGCTGAGATCTGAAAACCCTGGTTTTGCCCCACCGAGATCAGCACCATCTGGCCTCTTTTGACCAACACCACCGGACGGATGTCCAGGCTGCGCAGCGGCACCTCGGGGCGCACATCGCGCACCACCTCGGCGTGCATGATCTGGGAAACCTGCTCCAAGACAGGCCCCGTCACACTCTGTGCATCGACTTCGGCGACCCGAACATGAGATTCATTCAGGACCTGGCCCCTGAACAGTGGCATGGTGGCCACCAGAATTTTGCGTTTTTCTGGCACGGGCGGGGTTGAGGCCTCGGGCCCAAGGCTGCCGGGCGCCTGCGCCGATGGTGCGGGCGGCGGCGTTTTGGAAGCCACCCGTGGGGGCACCGAGACCCGCACATAGATCTGCCAGACCGGCTGAGCACATCGAACACGCAACTTTTCCAGGCTGCCGAAGGGCATGTCCATCGTCAAGGGTTTTTCACAGGCTTTGACCTGCATTCGGGGATCGAGCGCCGCCATGGTCACCACATCGGGCGACAAGGACTGCTCTTTGGCCACCCAATCCACCACCGATTTTTGCAACACCGTCAGTGGGGACGGCGCCCCGGTGTTGGCCGCCAGCGCGGCAGAGGAGGCCAGCAGCCAGCCTGCGAAGAGACAGGCCAGCGAGCGGGCATGTTTCAGCAGGAAATCCAAGGGTCGGCACAGCATTTGCATGTTGGTTGACTCGGGTGTGGAAGTTTTGACAGTGGTCATGGTTTCCACACATCAAGCAAAAAAGAGACCAGGTATCAGCAAACCGACCCCGGCCACGCAGCCCCCGCACCATGAGCACCGCCCTCGCCCCCTTGTCAAGCTTGACCGCATTGACCATCTCCGACCCGATTGGACTGGGGTCGGGGTCGAGCACGGGCAAATCGGGTGACTTTCAACAAGCGCTGGCCCAGGCCTCCCGATCGCACACCGTCCAGGCCCAAGAAGGCGACACCTTGATCGGCCTGATCAAAACGCATTTCCGAAGTCAGCAGCAAGAGCTCAGCGAAGCCCAAGCCATGCGCATGGCACATCAGATCGCCGCCAGCCATGGCATCCGCAATCCCGACCTGATCCATCCTGGCCAGGTCATCCACCTGCGTGAACTCCACACCTCCGGGCCTCTCCAGCCCACCTCCCCCGGCCCCTTGGAACTGAATGCGCGCGCCTCACAAGACATCTGGCAGCTTCAGACAGCGCGCCACCAGCACCTGACCGCCAGCGCCCTGGCGGCCAGGGGCGCTCAATGGATTCCGCCTGCGGACAAAGAGGGGCATGTGGTGCTGGACCGGACGCTCGCTCGCGCGGTCGACAAAGGTTTTGTGCCCGCCAGCGAGGTCGCTGCCGCGAAAAGCAAAATCCTGGCTTTGGCAGAACGCTACAACTTCCAGCCCGATGACTTTGCCCGTCTGACCCTGATGGAAAGCGGCGGCATGAACCCACAAGCCAGCAACGGCAACTGCCACGGCATCATCCAGTTTTGCGATGGCCCCAACCGGGGGGCCGCCTCGGTGGGCTTCAAAGACAACCCCCGCGCCATCCTGGGCATGGGCTTGCTGCAGCAACTGGACCTGGTCGACCGCTACTTTGCACAAGCCGGACTGCGGGTCAAAGGCCCACCACTTGGACTCGATGACCTGTACCTGACCGTGTTGACCCCGGCGGCACGCCAGGAAACCCGCCCTGACGCGCCCCTGCCGATCGCCGGCCCCCAGGCGCGCTATCTGCACGTGGGCCAAGACACCCGCAACCCCATCACCCGCAATTCGATTCTGTCGGGCCTGCACCAATTGAGCCAAAACCTGCTCGGACACATCCCCCCGTCGACCACTGCACAGGCCCCGCAGGCCAACCCCAAGGTCAACCTGGCCAGGCTGTATGAGGACGTGGCCAAAACCCAGGTCATGGCCCTGCGCTGAGCAGCGGCAAAGGTTTGCCACCCGGCGGCAAACAGGACCATGGATTGCCGCTTTGACCCGCCAGATGCCTCGGACGCCCTCGCAAACCTCATCAAAAAACTTGGCACAGCTTTTGCTCATATCGACCAAGCAAAGCCTGACTTGAGGCCTCTTCGTCAAAAGATTGACGGGTGGCCGGGCTTATCCCCTTCACCAAACAGGAGTCGGTATGAACTTGTTGAACAACGCGCTCGGTGTGCATGAACGCGCATTGCACGTCAAAAGTCGGCGACTCGAAGTGTTGGCACAAAACATCGCCAACGCCGACACCCCGCACTTCAAAGCTCGCGACATCGATTTCAAGGCCGTCATGAATGCGGCACAGCAAGACACCGCCATGCAAGCGACCCAACAGGGACATTTCGCCATCGGCCAGTCGCTCGATGCCGACGGCATGCGCTTCAGAACCCCTTTCAACACCTCGTTTGACGGCAACACCGTCGAGATGAGCGTGGAACAAGCCCAGTACGGTAAAGCCGCCGCGGACTACCAGGCCACCTTGAATTTCCTGGAAAGCCGGGTCAGCAGCCTGCGCAAGGCCTTGCGAGGAGACTGAGCATGAGCATGGACAAGATTTTCGGCATTGCCGGCACCGCCCTCAACGCCCAGCTGACCCGCATGAACTCCACGGCCTCCAACCTGGCCAATGCCGGCACCGTCTCGACCACGGAACAAGACGCCTTCCGTGCCAAACGCCCCGTGTTCAAGGCCTTGATCAACGAAGAAATGACACACCCAGGCGCGGCATACCAAGGTGGCGTGAAGGTGGACCGCATGGCCGACGACGCGGCTCCGCCACGCCGGGTGTCCGATCCCAACAACCCGCTGGCCGACAAGGACGGCTACGTCTACCAGTCGAATGTGAGCGAAGTCACCGAGATGGTCGAGATGATGGCCGCTGCGCGCTCTTACCAAAACAACGTGGAAGTCATCAACACGGCGCGGCAACTCATGATGCGCACGCTGGACATCACCAAAGCCTGATACGAAAGCAGACCATGGCCACCGACACCGTCACCTCCTCCAGCCTGCTCAAGAACGTCACGCGCTTCGAGGACCTCAAGGAAAAACCGAGAAAAAGCAGCGAAGAAATGGGCAAGCAGGATTTCCTGACCTTGTTCAC
>JAIXXW010000132.1 GCA_027490555.1 Comamonadaceae bacterium
ACGCCGGTCAAGGTGGTGCCTTCGGTCTTGCCTTGGCTGACCAACTCCAGCCGCTCGTCTTTCTGGATCACGATCTGGATGACCTTGTCGGGCTGTTTGGCGGCTTTGCCGACGCTGGGCAGGTCTACCATGCTGGGGGTGATCATCGGCGCGGTGACCATGAAAATGATCAGCAGCACCAGCATCACGTCGATGAAGGGCACCATGTTGATTTCTGAGATGGTGCGGCGACCGCGTCCTCGGGATGAAACGGCGGGCATGTGGGGTTCTCCTTCAGTGTCCCGAAGCCGAGCCAGCGGCATTGGCCGAGCCCAGGCTGCGCTGCAGGATGTTGGAGAACTCTTCAATGAAGGTCTCCAGCTTGATCGCGATGCGATCAACGTCGTGGGAAAAACGGTTGTAGGCCAGGACCGCAGGGATCGCCGCAAACAGACCGATCGCGGTGGCCACCAGGGCCTCGGCGATGCCCGGGGCCACCACCGCCAGCGTGACCTGCTGCAAGCTGGCCAAGCCGGTGAAGGCGTGCATGATGCCCCAGACGGTGCCAAACAGGCCCACATAAGGGGAAATCGAACCGACCGAGGCCAGGAAGGCGAGTTGCGATTCGGCCACGTCCATCTCGCGCTGGAAGCTCGCCCGCATGGCGCGGCGGGCCCCGTCGAGCAAGGTGCCAGCATCGCTGATGCGGCGCTCGCGCAGCTTCTGGTATTCGCGCATGCCACTGGCAAAAATCCTCTCCATGGGCCCGGACAGCTTGGCGTTCTGGCTGGCGGCATTGAACAGCTCGTTCAGGCTGGTGCCTGACCAGAAAACACGCTCAAACTCTTCGTTCAGGGTCTTGATGCGCCGGATGGCCGTGACCTTGCGGACAATGGCGGCCCAGCTGGCCACCGAGATGCTGAGCAAGATGAGCACCACCAGCTGCACAACAAAACTGGCGTGCAGCAGCAGCGAGACGATGGACATGTCTTGGTTCATTTCAGGGCTTCCAGAACAGGGGCCGGGATGCGGCCAGGTTTCAAGGTGGTGCTGTCGACCCAACCCAGGCGGATCGTGCCTTCGGCCAAAAGCCGGTCGGTCTGGCCTGCTGAGCGCAGGCAGGCCCGCTGGGCAATGGTCAGGCTGGCCTTGCCGCCACTTTGCAATTGGGCGGTCACGACCAGGGTGTCGTCCAAGCGGGCGGGGGCATGGTATTTGACGGTGGTTTCGCTCACGACAAACATGCCGCCCGATTGCGCACGCAACACCTGCTGGCCAAAGCCGAGGGCACGCAGCCATTCGGTGCGGGCGCGTTCGAAAAATTTCAGGTAGTTGGCATAAAACACGATGCCACCCGCATCGGTGTCTTCCCAATAGACGCGGATGGGGTGTTCAAACGGTGCAGGGGGAAGGGCGCTCATGGCTGCAACCAGGCTTTCAGGCGGGCGAGGGCGGTGTGCAGTTCGGCCATCGAGTTGGCGGTGGACAAGCGCACAAATCGGGCGGTTTCTGCGTGGCCAAAGTCGCGCCCAGGCGTGATGGCCACATGGGCCTGCTCCAGCGCGGCTTGGGCAAACGCCCAACTGTCTTTCAGGCCCAGTTTCTGGCAGGCGGCGCTGCAGTCGGCCCAGGCGTAAAAAGCGCCATCGGGTGCCACCGGGACCGTCAGGCCCATCTCGTTCAGGGCCGGGATAACATGGTCGCGCCGGGCCTTGAACTCGGCGCGGCGGCGTTCGTATTCGGCCAGACTCTCGGGCTCGAAGCAGGCCAGGGCCGCCAACTGCGACACGGTGCTGGCGCAGATGTACAGGTTCTGGGCCAGACGCTCCAGCACGGGCGTGAGGGATTCGGGCACCACCAGCCAGCCCAGTCGCCAGCCGGTCATGTTGAAGTATTTGCTGAAGCTGTTGATGCTGATGACGTCGTCACCCAGGGCCAGGGCGCTCTGGCCAAAGGCCGCGTCGTGGCTCAGGCCCAGGTAAATTTCGTCGATCAGGGTGATGCCGCCGTGGCTGCGCACCACTTGCAGGATGCCGGCCAACTCGGCCGGGTCGATCGATGTGCCTGTGGGGTTGGAAGGCGAGGCCAACAGGACCCCCCGGGTTTGGGGGCCCCAGGCGGCAGCCACTTTGGCCGCACTCAGCTGAAAGCGTTCTTCGGCCGTGGTGGGCAGCAGGACGGGCGTGCCTTCGGCCGCACTCACAAAATGGCGGTTACACGGGTAGCTGGGGTCGGGCATGAGGACCTCATCGCCCCGGTCCACCAGGGCCAGGCAGGCCAGTTGCAGCGCCGCCGATGCCCCGGCAGTGACCACGATGCGGCTGGCCGGCACCTGCAGTCCAAAGCGCGAGGCATACCAGCCGCTGATGGTCTGGCGCAAGGCGTCCAAACCCAAAGCGGGGGTGTATTGGGTGTGTCCGGCGGCGATGGTGGCTTGTGCGGCTTGCTGCACCCGGGGTGGGGCGCTGAAATCGGGCTCGCCGATGTTGAGGAACACCACCGGTCGGTCGGTGTGTTCCACCTCGCGGGCTTTTTGCGCAGCGGCCTTGGCCACCTCCATCACCCAAAAGGGCTCTATCCGATGGGCACGCTCTGAGATGCGCATGGTGTGCTTGGAAAAGATGTTTATTTGGCGCGACCCGATTGCCGGTCGGCCTGGACTTCGGCGCTGCGCAGTTCAGGGGCCAGACCACCCAGGACGGCGTTCACATACTTGTGGCCGTCGGTGCCGCCAAAATCCT
>JAIXXW010000300.1 GCA_027490555.1 Comamonadaceae bacterium
TGGACATCCAGCCCGGCATGACCGCATCGGTCGAGATCAAGATGGGCGAACGCAGCGTCTTGAGCTACCTGCTCAAGCCGGTGGTCAAAACCATGTCAGAGTCCCTGGGCGAGCGCTGAGGGCGCTCATCTGGGGCTGATGTTGATGGGTGAGTTCAGCCTGTAGCCATAGCCCTTGATGGCTTTGATCACGGAGTTCGGGGCTCCGACATCGACCATTTTTTTCCGGACCCGGCTCAGCCGCACTTCCACGCTGGCTTTGCTGGGCAGGGATTCGGACTGTCCCAAATGTGTGGCCACTTGCCACGACTGGAGTGTTTGCCCGGGTGCTCTAGCCAAAGCTTCGATGAGCTTGAGCTCACTGTGGGTCAGTGTGATCTCCCCCAGGGGGCCAGAAAGCAGCGATTTGCCGGTGTGCAGGCAAATGCCGCTGGACGTGATGTCAGGGTTTCCCCTGATTCTCCGAGCCATGGCCTTGACGATCGAGCAGAGCTCGCTGGGGTGGATGGGCTTGGTCAAATAAAGATCAGCACCGGTCTCGTAGCCTTGAAGGCGATCATTGATGTCCGTCATCGCGGTCAACAAAATGATGGCCGCTTCGGGCTGGCTCGCCCGGATCCGCCGTGCCAAGCTGAAACCGTCTTCACCGGGCAGATTCAGATCGATCAAATAAAGATCGGGCGTCTGCTGCACCGAGTCTTCGACATCCTCGGCACAGGCCAATCCTGTGCACGCATGGCCCTCACGCTGCAGGACGTCCACGAGTGCCTCACGAAGTGAATCATTGTCTTCAATGATCAAAACAACCAAGGATTGCAGGGGAAACATGGTCTGCTCGTTAAGAAAAGTTCAGGAATGATGTGACGGTTTTGATATTATGGTTGAGTAAAAGACCAAAAATGGATCCTATTCCTAATTTAGTCTTAAAAAAACATTTTTATCAATCATTTCAACTTCACAAACAAAGAGAGCGTTCATGGACAAGTTTCGTTTCCCCCGTCGCGCTGTGGCCACTGCCGTTTTGTTGCTGTCCACCTACGCTGCCGCAGGTCAAGTCAATGACCTGAAAATCCAGGCCACCGATGCCGGCATCGAGTTGCAACTGGATTCTGTGGTGGGCACTGTCCAGCGCACGGGCCTGTCCCGTGACGGACGCCACTTTGTCATTGAACTGACGGGCGTGAAGCCAGAGCAGGTGCAGGCCTTGGTGGCCAAAAATCCAAAGACTTCGGGCTTGTTGGCCGATGTCTTTGTGCGCCCCTTGGGTCAGGACGGCGCCCGTCTGGTCATTGGTTTGGGAGAAAGCGCGGCGGTTGACCGTGAAATGCTGGTCGCCAAAGGCGCGGGCCAGGTGCAAAAAGCCATCACCCTGACGCGTACCACCGTGCCTTTTGACCTCACCGCTGCGAGCAGCCAGGTGGCCGGCAATGAGTGGCGCGCGCAGCTTCAGGGCGGGGCACAGTTCTCTGCGTCTGCGCAGCAATCCGCTGACAACAGCATCACCCTGGTGATGGAGCAGATGACAGTGGCCCGTGCAGAGCGGGCTCTTGCAGGTCTGCGCTCTCAGGCCGACTGGGTCAAGTCTGTGGCCGTGCAGGCGCAGGGCCAGGGCGTTCGGGCGGTTGTCGAGTTCCAGCGCCCCATCGAGTTGGCCAGCACTGACCGTGCCGTGAGCCCCAATGGTGTCCAGCAGTCTTTGCGCGTGCGCAATGCCCCAGCCCTGGATGCCACTGGCATTGCCGGGGTGAAAGTCAAGGCCA
This sequence comes from Comamonadaceae bacterium, assembly GCA_027490555.1. Taxonomy (GTDB): domain Bacteria; phylum Pseudomonadota; class Gammaproteobacteria; order Burkholderiales; family Burkholderiaceae_C; genus Limnohabitans_A. The sequence continues at coordinate 1,760 of JAIXXW010000300.1, forward strand.
TTGAGGCCAGAGTGGGCAGCGGTGCGGCCAATGTGATGTTGGTCGGCGCGGTCGGTTTGGAGGCCAGAGCCTTGCCCGGAGCAACATCCCAAGAAGTACGCCTGAGCTTGCGCGGCGTGAACCGCAAGCGTGCCGATGAGCTGGTGGCCGATTTCCGTCCCACACATCCCGATGTCGTGGGTGCCACGGTCGTCTCGGGTGACCAGCGCTCCAGTGTCATTGCCATCCGTTTGGCCCGCCCGATGACGGGTGAGGCCGTGGTGCAAGCGCAAGCCAATGGCGATGTCAGCGTGCGCCTGGGCGCGCCCACGGCCATGGCCGCCAGAACAACTGCGGCCACGCCAGTGCCTCAGGCCGCTGCGCCCAGTGTTTCTGCCAAGGCCATCGTTTTGGCGCCCGTGGCTCCGCCGGATGCGCCTGCCTCAGCCGCTGCCGCTGCGCCCGCCAAAACCCTCGCTTTGATGGATGCATTGACCCTGGCCGAGGCCAAGGACCCCAAACTTTCTGCCGCCCGCAGTGAATTGGCCGCCAAGCTGGAGACCAAAGCACAAGCGCGTGCCGGTTACATGCCTAAAGTGGTTCTGGACGCGGCAACCAACCGCGTTGACCAAAGTACGTCCCCCTTTGCCGTTTCCACCACTTCGCAGCGTAACTTCAACACCCGCAATGCCTCACTGACCATCACCCAGCCTGTCGTGCGTTTGGCCGCTGGTGTCCAAATCACCCAATCGGAGCGCATCGCTGAGCAGGCCCGACTGACTTTTGCTGCCAGTGAGCAAGATTTGTTGGTTCGTTTGTCGGCCGCCTACTTGAGCGTGATGGCGGCCCAAGATGGTGTCAACGTGGCGCGCGCCGAGCGCGAAGCGTTGGAAAAGCAATACCAGTTGGCAGTGACCCGTCAACGCTCGGGTTTGGCCAACGTGACTGAAATCAGCGACACGGAAGCACGCTTCGCTGTCAGCAAAGCACGCGAAATTGAAGCTGCCAACAACTTGGCCGATGCCCGCATGGCTTTGCGCGAGATTGTCGGCACCGACATCGGTGAAATCAAAGCCGTGGTGCGCGAATTTGTCGCGGTCATGCCCACCCCCAGCGACCCTGAAGCATGGAAAGCCGCTGCCCTTCAGCAAAACCTGAATGTCATGGCCCGCCAGCGCGCCAGCGAAGTGGCCATGCTGGAAGTCCGCAAACAGCAATCTGCCTATGCCCCGACGGTGGATGTGGTCGCTTCCGCCAACAACAGCCGTCAGGGTGACTTCTTGGCAGGCGGCTCCTTCACGGGTGGTTTCAGCTCGCAAGGCAATACCGTGGGTGTGCGCATGAACTGGCCCTTGTTTGAAGGTGGCATGACCCAGTCGCAGGTGCGTGAAGCCACAGCGCGGCTGAACAAGGCGGACCAGGAACTTGAGGCCGAGCGTCTGGCTGCAGAGCGTCAGGCTGCTTCTTCCTTGCTGTCGGTCAGTGCCAGCTCGCGATTGATAGAAGCCTTGCGCGCCTCTTTGACAGCCCAGGAGACCGCATTGGCCGCCAAGACCCGGGGCATGGAGGCGGGCCTCTTCAGCGTCGTGCAAGTGGCCGATGCCTACCGTCTGATGTTCTCGGCCCAACGCGACTTTCTGAAGGCGCGTTATGACTATTTGCTCAACCGCGTCAAGCTCAAGCAATCCATTGGTGCCCTGACTCGCCAGGATGTCGCGGACATCGCTGAATTGATCAACTGATCACCCGACAGCACCCATTCCAGCGCAATCGCAAACCACAACAACAAGAATCCATTTCCGATTTGGAGAACTGCATGCCCCCCCACATCAATGACACTACACCTGCCCAAAGACTGCGCCGTCTGCTTGGCGTCAAGGACAAAAGCCACTCGCGCGCCTTGAAGCGCCACAGGCACGGTGTCAGGGTCGATGCGCTGGAGCCTCGCGTCATGCTCTCTGCGGAGTGGATGGCCTTGCCAGGCGCTCTGGACCGGCATCAAACCTTTTTGGTGGAGCCCAATTTCCACGCTGAAGCGTCCAACACCACGTTCATGCCCTTGATCGATGGCTTGACGCGCCAAGAGCAGGAGACGAAGTCCAACGAAGTGCTGTTTGTGGATGCGGGGGTGCAAGACAGCCAGAAGTTGGTGTCTGATTTGCTGGCTTCACGCAACAACGGCGCATCGCCCACCTTCATGGATGTGGTGGTGCTCGATGCGGCCAGCGATGGTTTGACCCAGATCGGCCAGTGGTTGTCGCAACGCTCGGACATCCGTGCTGTGCACGTGATCAGCCACGGCAGCGATGGTGTTTTGCAAATCGGCAATTCCTTGATCGATGCGCAATTGTTGTCGGAGCGCGCGGCGGATGTGGCCGCCTGGTCTGGCGCACTCACCCAGGATGCAGACTTTCTGATTTATGGCTGTGATGTGGCGAAAACCGCCCAGGGCCAATCGATGCTCGACCAACTGGCGCGTCTGACCGGGGCCGATGTGGCCGCCTCGGTCGATGTGACCGCAGGTGTTGCGGCCGACTGGGACTTGGAGTTCCATACCGGTCTGATCGAAGCGTCGGCGCTGTCGGCCTTGAGCTACCAGCCCACTTTGGCGATCGACGCCGCCGACCTCAAGCTCAGCAATGACGACGCCAACATGGCCAATGACAACAGCCATGTCTCTTTGCAGGAGCAATGGCTCACCGCGCTCAATGGCTTGGAAGCCGTGATCGACCAGGCCCTGTCGGATGCCTTGATCAACCAGAAGTTGCCTGGCCTGAACATGAGCGTCAACGAGATGTTGCGCCTGGACACGGCCTCCAACACTTCCGAACAATGGCTCGATTGGCAACTTGCCCAAGCGGCCAATGCTTATTTTGTGGCAGCCGCCAATGAAGGCGGTGCCGATCTGGCTGGACTGGCCGAGGCCATCGAGACCCGCATCAAAGACTTGCTGCTGCCCACCGGCACCACCCAATTGCCGTGGGTGATCAATGTGTCTGCCCAAGTGGTGGACGCCAATGGCACGCCCACAGCCCGACTGACCTTGGATGTGTCGGTGCTGGTGAACGACAGCCTGCCTTTTGCCAAAGGCACGGCAGGCCAAGAGGGCGGTATCCCCACGATTGCCAACTTTGACGGCACCGAAATGGGTTCCTTGTCCACCCGTGTCAGCGCAGTGCTGCTCACACGCATCGACATGGCCATGGCCAACTTGGCTTCCGGCGCAGCGGGCGCGAATTTTCTGTACGAGGGGCAAGCCAACGGCACGGTGGCAGCCAACTTGGCGACCCGTTTGGTGTTGGAGCGATTTGATCTCGGCGTTCAGGCCAAAACCGGCGCGAATGCGGCCCAAGGTTTTGGCTATGACCTGCAGGCAGGCGTTTCGGCACGCCTGCGTGCGGCTGACGGCAGCCTGGGAGTGACCCTGGCCGACTGGCTGGCCAACGGCAACAGCCGTCTGGACATCGCCCACCAATCCAGCCTGGTCGGCAGTGCCGCCGCTGGCACGGGCAGCAACGACCTGACACCGCTGAAGACCGACACCCAGGGCCTGATCGGCGTCTGGCAAGAAGGCCTGCTCAGGGCCCAGACGGTCAACGACATCGCCTTGACGGGGCAAGTGCGCAATGCGTTCAACAACATCCTGGATGCCATGTCGCGCCTGGGGTCGCAGATCGATGGTCAGGCCGAGTTCAACGTCACCTTGCCGATGGCGGATCTGACCTATAACCAGTTGCTCACGCTCAACGATGGCCGCTCCTTGGGTGATGTGCTGGCATTCAAACTGGCCGGTGGTGGCAATGTGCTGACGGATTATCTGGCCCGGACCAATGCGCCCACGCTGACCGGCCTGCTGGATCGCATGCGCCAGTACCTGTCGGGCTCGGGTGATTACTCTGGTCTTGAGGCGATGATGTCGGCCGAATTGGCGGCCAGCTTTTTGAGCGCCAGCGGTTTCACCGGCCAAACAGCGACCGTGCGACTCAATGGCACGCTCAGCCGCCAGTTCATGGCGCGTTTTGCTTTCAACGGCATGCTCGACGATGTGAGCCTGGCATTCGCCCTGGGGCAAGGCGTGCCCATGGAGCAGTCGGTCGGCATCGACATGCTGTGGGCGGTCACCCTGGACAACACGACCGCGCAGGCCCAGATCACTTCCAGCACCGTCGAGATCAACACCTTGACCGTCAATGTCGATGCTGTCGGCTCCACGGTGGCCGATGCCCAGTATCGAACCACCTCCGGCAACGAGAACCGCCTCAACGGCATGCCCGCGCCAGCAGTCAACAACCTGGACGCTCCCGTGGTCATTGGCATGCTCGATGCCCGTTTGCAAGGTACGCTCAATTTCCAAACCGACACCGTGGTGATCAGCGTCAATGGTGGCAATGCCATGAACATTGCCGACATCTACAGCGTGGCGCAGATCAATGACAGCCGGGCTGACGACATTGTCAGCAATGATCGCAATGCCTTCGTGTCGTTGGGCAATTCCACCCGTTGGAATCCTCAAATTGAGAACTGGGCTCAACATTCGTGGGGCGGGTGGTACATCGCCAGTTATGGCAACTGGGAAAGCGGTGCACCTCGCGTTTACGCCTCTGCCGATCTGACCCTGGCTGGTGATCTGGCCGGTACCCCACTGAGCATCTTGGCCGGGGCCACACCGCGCATTGTGGCGTTCCACGATGCTTACCGCGATGGCTCGTCCAGCGATTCCCGCTACGCCTACGACTGGCAAACCCTGCGCACAGTCAACAGCGAAGCTCTGGTGCTGAACAAGACGGGCTTTGCTGGCCTGCAGAAATTTGCGGCCATCAATGCCACGGACCTCACCCAGCTGTATGGTGATGTCGGTTATTTCCTGGAGCTACTGCGCAAGACGGATCAGTTCACCACCGCCCTGCCTTTCACCGATGTGACCTTGGGCCAGGCCGTGGACTTCTCGGCCCTGATGAACCAGTTGATCAACACCCAGTTCAAGGAGGTGGTCAATTCAGGTGTTTCAGGTACTTCGCGTGTTTCGCCTGTACTGACCCGTGATCTGGGCTTTACCCTGCGTTTGCAGCGCGAGGGTGACGCCTTTGACACCGATGTGAACGTGGTCATCCGGGCCGCCGACACAGTGGGCTTCAACGATGTGCGCCAACTCGCGGCCCTGATCGACAAGACCGTGGCGCAGGCCATGGGCGGCATCATGCTCTACAACGCCGACGGCGATGACGTTCCGCCCTCCGGGCCGAGTGCACAGGTCACTGAACAGGTGACCGGTGGTTTGTCTGTGGCCAATACGGTCAGCCATGAAGTGCAGAAAATCAAGCTGTACGCCAGCTCGGGGGAGTATCGGGTCAGCCTCAACGGCACCGATTGGTCGGCCCCGATCGCTGTGCATGGTTCCACCAAGGCATTGCAAAACGCCCTCGAAAGCCTGCCCGGTGTGGGCAAGGGCAATGTGCTGGTCACTGGTATCGGCAAAAACCTGACGGTCGAGTTCGTGGGAGAACTTGACGGCCGCAACATGGATTTGTTGCGGGTGAATTTCGAGAGCAACGCCACAGCAGGTGGCTGGCTCGATGTGATTGCCACCGATTTCCAGAGCAGTGGCACCCAGCTGACAGGCATGCTCAACTTCTTTGAGAGCGTGCCCAACACCTTCAGCAAGCTCGAAATCCGGCCTACAGCCGGTGTCGCCATCGATCCGGTGCAGGAGGGCAATGCCAGCAATGATGAGATCCAACGTGTGACCATCGTGAATGGCGGCGGCGGCAGTTTCACCCTCAGCGGCAGTTTCAAATCCAAGAATTTCACGACGCAGGCCATCTCCCTTGAAGGTGCGGGTGGCTGGAGTTCACGCATCGAGACGGCACTGCGCGCCGCCCTCGTAGATGCTGACGTGTCAGAGGAAGACAGTCAGCTGGTTTCTGTCCTGCCCGCGGTCATCTCCTTGCCCGATGGCGTGCAGGCTTTTGATGTGCGCTTTGCCGAACGCGAAGACCAGTCGCTCATGACGGCCGACTTCTCGGCCATGCTGGGTCGCAGCGGCATTGGTTTTGCTGCTTACCAGTTGCAGGCGGCCAAGCCGGGTGTGGGCGATATGCCGGGCACCAACGAGGTTCAGCGTTTGGTCTTTGACAACGTCCGAGGTGGCTTTTTCAGCCTGACACTGGGCCTGGCCGAGAAATTTGTCCAGACCAACGACATCGCCTGGGTGGCGGCAGACCAAACCCGCAGTGAGGAGGATGCCGCCACGCAAATGGCGCAGACCCTCCAGACCGAAATTTTCAAGGTGCTCAAGCAGGCCGATTCGGGCCTGACCAGCGACCAGATCGAAGTGGTTGCAGTGACCGGTCTGGCCGCAGGCGTCCGAGCTTTCGATGTGCGCTTCATTGGCACGCAGGGCTTCGGTTTCTGCAACTGTGAACTTCCCGGTGACACGCTCTATCGGGGAGATTTGCAAGGCGCGGACATGCCGCAGTTCGAGGTCAACACCTACGGTTTGACCGCCACAAATGCGCGCGCCGGTCAGCAATCCCTGACGGGGCTGGGTTTTGGCGCCGGTGGTGCTGAAAGCCAGCAGGGTGAAATCACGACCTTCAGTTCTTTGATGGAGGTCATGGGGCGCGTACAGACCTTTGTCAACGCCCATCTCCCCGAGGGCACCGAGTTCAACATCGATCCGCGTTACGACGTCCAGACGCAGAGCTTCATGTTCGACCTCCAACTGACGGACGAGCGTTTGCAAAGCGTGGCGCTGTCGCTGCCTGAATCGGTGGGCGATGCGGCCGGCGGTGAGGGTGTCAGCGGCCTCGACGCCAAAGGCAGTCTGGACCTGAGCACCCGAGCGGTGTTTGAAGCCACCATTGGCATGGATTTGAGGGAATTGCTGCCCTTCGATGTGGTCGCCTCAGGCGTGCCTGTGGGCATCATCCGATCCAGCCAGCTGATCGAGATTCCCAACGTTCTCAGTGCCTCCACCGAATTCGAACTCTGGCCCACCGACATCGCTTTTGACTTGCAGGTGGACAACCGGAGCTACGCCGTCAACACGGGTGGCGGGTATGTCACGGGCACGCGCCAGACAGGCCCTGTGGGCAACCAGACCACCTACTACAGAACGTCTCTCCAGGGCATTGTCAACCGCATCAATGCGGTGCTGGACGCTACCAATCTGGCCGACTCGGATCCGCTGTATACCCAGGGTTTTCGCCAATTGGGTCAATTGGTCAATGCCAGCATCGAAACCTTGGGGTCGGGCCGCTTTGCCATCAAGTTCACCAGCAACGGCTCCATTGAACGGTTTGGTTTGACCACCAGCCGCGACAACCTGATGGCGGAGTTGCTGGGTTTTGACACCAACAACCGCGTCTACGTGCAAGCCCCCACGGGCACCATCTTGCCTGAGGACGGCGTTCTCAGTTCGGATGCGCATTTCTCCATCGTTTTCGATGTGAATGCCCCGGCGGTGAACGTCACTGTCGACCGGGAACGCACCCTGAACAACACCAGCCGCAACGATTTGATCGCGGACATCAACCAAGTGCTGGCGACCACCTCGGTCAGCGCCAATGCCTACTTGGGCCAGTCAGGCCTGGGCTTCAGCAAGTTGGGGGAGTTGGTCAAGGTCCAGTTGACCGTGAAAAATTCGGGCACCGTCGATCAGGTTTTGCTCGGTTTCATGACACAAAGCTCCCGCATTGCCAGCATGGACATCCGTTCGGGGGGCTTTTTCGACAGCGCGAGCCAGGAGCTGGGTCTTCGCGACACGCAAAGCGCCCAAACCCGTGGTGCCGAAATCTTCCTGCAGGATGCACGCGTTTCGGGTCAGTGGCAAACGAAGATGTACGACCTGACCCCCGACGACAGCACCGATGCCAACCTGAAGTACGAAGGCGAAGCTTCGCTGGGGATGTTGGCGCTGGATTTCGGCAGCATCCTTGTTGATTCGGCAGGTGCATTCAGTTTTGAGTTGCGCAACCCTGATGAAGTGCCGACCAGTGACCGCATGGTGCTCAACACCCTGTTTGACAAGGTGGATCTGCAAAGTGCCCAAATCGGTATGGGCTCGGCAGTCACTGTCAAGAACAAAGACGTGACGCTGGTCCTGCCCATCGTCGAGCAGGGACGCTTGAACACCGATGTGGCCCTCAAGATCGAAATGGGGGCGGGCACCGATGCACCGCTGACGCTGGATGTGGCGGTGCGCAAAGCCAGCACGGTCACCAACAATGGACGCGAAGATCTGGCGGCCGACGTGAATGCGGCCATCGTGGCGGCCTTGCGGGCCGCGCTGGATGAGCGTGCAGATGACAGCGCCTATGACATTTACGATGTCTGGCTGAACGATGGTGGCATGCCCCTGTTCGTGACATCCGAGAGCATCGCCAAGCCCTCGATGGATCTGGACCTGACCAACCCGGCACTGGACGATGCCAGCCGACCGATTGATGTGCTGGTGCTCAAGAAAGTGTCGGTGGGCTCGCAGGCGGTGAGCTGGAAGGTGACGCCATCCCGGCTGAGCAGCGAAATCATGACCGAGATCGAGTTCACCGGTGCCGATGGTGAAGGTGATCCGACCGCGGAGCTGACATTGGGCAGACTCAAGGCAAACGGCTGGTGGCTGTTTGAGGGCGGCCAGGAAAACGGCGAACCCTCCGAGGCCTACGCCTTGAGGGATGCCAACACGGTGGTCAAGCTGCAGGTGGACAACATGGCTGCAGTTCTGGCGGGGGATCGTCCCATGGCCCTGCAATCGGTGATTCCACCCAACGGACTGGGCATCTACACCCCGCTCAAGGATGTCAGCTGGAGCCGTGTGGCCGATCAGCTGGGCGCACTGGGCGACCTGTTCTCCGATTTGGGTGGCATGGGCGCCAACGGTGTTTTGGCGCAGGCCCTGCCCATGGTGAACGCCAACCTGAGTGAAATCTTCAACTTTGCCGACGCCTTTGCCGGTGTGCAGGACCGACTGGCAGCCTACAAGGGCTTGCAGCTGCAGGACATCAAGGCCATGCTGATGGACGTTTTTGGCGTCACCGCCGAGGACATCCTGCTCAACATGGAAACCGACAGCGAAGGTGTGACCACGGCCCTGCGCATTCAGTTGCCTTTTGCGGTTCAGGTGGACGTGACCGACCGTTTCCAGTGGCTCCTGGACCCCAAACTGCGCGCCCTGGTGGCCAACTTGCAGTTTGATGCCGATGGCGAGGAAGACACGCCAGAGACAGTGACCGGTGCGGCTTTCCTGGCCAATCTGTTGGGTGCCATGACCGGCATGGGTGATGACAAGGGCAAGGCCCCCACGCGTTTGGTTGGCACGGCCCTGTTCCAGCTTGATTTCGGCATCGACCTCAGTGGCACCTGGAGAGACGGCACTGGAACACCCATAGCCTATGAGGATGTGGCAACCTCGACCAATACCCCGGTGGTGTTTGAAGGCAGCGAGCGCTTTGGCCAGGTCTTTCTGGTGGATCGTGAAGAAACATCCATAGGTCGGGAGGGAACCTTCCTGACGCTGGGGCTGAACAGCAACACATCGGGCATGACCTTTGACAGCAATATGGGGCTGTTCACTGCCCGGGTCAACAAGGGCAGTCTGGCGCTGGATGTCGATGCGGTTGTACGCATCGATTCGCAGGAGCTGCAAGACCCCAGCGACGAAAACAGTGCGGAAGTCACACGCACCTGGCTGTCGGATTACAACGACCTGGTCAATGAAGCCACTGCTTCCAGCAATGCCCGCACACGGGCGGTGCAAGAAGTGGCCACGCTGGTCAACACGGCAACCACCGATGCGGTGACAACGACGGTGATGCTGCCCATGGCCGTTGCCAACGGCGTGACCGAACTTCACCTGGTGGATGCCGATGGCGTGTCGCAGGGCACCCTGCTGCTGCAAGCCCACGACGGATTGCAGGATCTGCTCGGCCAATTGGCACCGGAAGTCCAGGAACAGCTCAGCCTCTCGCAAGCCGATGTGCTGAATCTGCGCTTGAACACCAAAGTGACCTCGCTGGCGGTGCTCAATGCCGCTGAGGACGGTCCGCAAGCCTGGCTGGACGAGCTGGGTCAACTGCAGGTCGAACGAGGCGCCAGTTTTCAGCTGACCTACAACTTCCGCACCAACGCCGGTTTGTTGCAGATGGCAACCGAAACCATCGATTGGTCCGAAGGCAGCAGTCTCGAAGACCTGTCATTCGCCTTGTTCCAGGCGATCAATTCGGCCCAGACGCAAGACGCCAATGTCTACAGCGGACCCGTGTTGATGGTCAGCCTTCTGGGGCAAAACGCCCTGGTGCTGCGCATGCCCATCGATTGGACGGTGCAGACCCAGGATGTGCAGACTTTGCTGGTGGACCTCAGCCGAGACGGCCGTTTTGGCCTGACGGTGGACACCCCCAGCACCACAGCCACCGATGTGGTGCTCGAGAGTGTGGCGGACGCCAGCAGTGACGCCGTATTGGAAGATTTGCAAGCCGCTCTCGATGAGGCCGGTGTGAGCGAACTTCTGAGCCTGCAGCAGGTTCAGCTGTTTGCCCTGAAGATGCCCAACAACGTCACCATGACCGGTGTCCAGGTGCAGTCGCTTGAAGACAGCGCATCCCTGAACCGGGCCTGGTTCGATGCCAATGGTGGCCTGAACGTCACAGGCGGATCGGACTATCGCTTGTCTTTCCAGCTGTCCACGCGCAATGACAGCAATGTGGTGGTGGTGAGCGATTTCACGACCGACTGGATCGCTGCGGATGCGAGTGCCTCGGACATCACAGCGGCCTTGGCGGCTGCCTTGGACGACAGTGGCGACAGCTACTTAGCCACCGGCAACCGTGCCTTGACCGTGACTGCCGCCAGCGAGGCGGTGTACCTGCTGCGTGCGGCATCCGATGTGACAGTCAGCGCCATCAAAGGCCGCGATCTGGCCCAGGATGAAGTCGATGCCTACCGTGCAGACCGCCTGGCGGTCACCCTGGACGGTTCCCTGCGGGTCGCATTGCCCATGTCTGTGATGTTCTCTTCGGGGCTGGCCAAGCTGGCCGAGCAGGCCCCCGAAGAAATGGGCTTGGGCAATTTCGTCAACCCGATGCCGATTGGCACCCTCGAGGCCGAATTCAAAGACCTGGGCAGCTGGATGGCTTACAAGGGTGGTGCGGCCTTCACCGGTACGACCGAAGTGGGCAGCGACCCCAATGACACGATCCTGTCGGTTTACCTGGCCGAAGCTATTCCGCCGGATCCGAATGCCAGCGGCAATGGTGCGGGCGACCCGCCCGTGCCAGAGGGCACACCGGTGGACCAGGATTACGAAGACCAGTTGCGCCAGGTACAGCCTGACCCCTACCGAATCCTCAACAGCAATGGCGGAGGCCTGGTTGACGGAGGCGGTGGCAATGGCGGCAACAACGGCGGCGGAACGGACAACAACACGCCTGATCCGGATGTCTTTGACATCAGCCTGACCCTGCCGAACTTCAAGCATTGGCAAGATGTGGCGGCCCAGTTGATCGCCTTGTCAGGCGCAGATGGTTGCGACCCCGACGAGCCCGAAAACCCTGGCCTGTTGATGCTGTTGCGTGACCCCGCTCAGGTGGTGGACACGATTGACCAGATCCTGGAGCAGATCCAGGTGCAGCTGAATAACCTGTTTGGCGACATTTCCCTGCCATTCATCCAAACCCAACTGGCTGGGGCGATCGGCTTCATTGACGAGCTGCGCGTGGACCTGTTGGGCGCTCTGCGTGAGGCCATCGAGTCCACTTACAAGATCTACGGTGGCGTGGACAATGCCTTGCGCATGTTCATGTTCGATGTGCTCACCACCGACATGAACGGCGACTGGGTCATCGATTCCACCGATACGGAAGACCCAGGCTACAACCTGTTCCTGAATTTCCTGCGTGACTTCAACGGCGACGGCATGGTGTCGGCCGACGACATCGTCATCGAGTACCTCTTGACCGCCGATTCCGAGGAAGATGAGGGGGAGGAGGAAGAAGAGGGTGAGGGCGAAGACACCGGCGGCGAAGACACGGGTGGCGAGGACACCGGCGGCGAAGACACGGGTGGCGAGGACACCGGCGGCGAAGACACCGGCGGCGAAGACACCGGCGGCGAAGACACCGGCGGCGAAGACACGGGTGGCGAAGACACGGGTGGCGAGGACACCGGTGGTGAAGACACGGGTGGTGAAGACACGGGTGGTGAAGACACGGGTGGTGAAGAGGAAGAGGAAGAAGAGGAAGAAGAAGAGTACGCCGTTGACATGGCGGATCTGAGCTGGAGCGCAGGTCGGCGCGCGGCCTGGGTGACTTCGGGCATGAACGAAGCCCTGCTGAGCATGGTCGAGACCGATGGCTCAGACTACGGCGATGATTTTGAAGGCTTCATTGCCCAGGACGACGCCGAGGCGGAAGAACCGACACCGATCGAGGATGCCCAGGCCATCTTCAGTGTGCTGCAGGCACAGGACTATGGTGACTACAAGCTGCTGTTGAAGGTCCCCTCGCTGGATGCCTATGGTCAGTTGGTGCTCGATGAGCACGGTGAGCCTGCCCTGACCGATGTGATGACCCAGGAATTGGCCTTTGATGCCGATGCACAAACCATCCAGCAGGCCTTGATCCTGGCCCTGTCTGTGGCCTTGCCGGGCATCCAGGTGACTCAGGACGATGTGGAAGTCATAGAGCTGGTGAATCCAGATGCCGATCCGGACAGCGAAGACGTGCCCGCGCGCATGTTTGCCATTCGTCTGGCAGAAGCGCTCAATGAGAAATTTGCCGACTACCACGCCCAGATGTTCGTGCCGGTCGAGGAGGGCGCTGTCTACGAACCGCTGGGTGACGAGCAGATCCTGACCGCCATGCTGGGCATCGACTATGGCGACTCTTGTTACACCAACAGTGCCGGCAAGGTTGTGCTCGATGCATCGTTTGACGACAGCATCGAAGAAATGGCGGGCGTGTGGACCGGTTCAACCGGCCAAACCGACGATGAAAAAGAAGCGGCTGTCCGGCAGTCGGTGCGCGAGACAGTGCTGGAAGAGGCCAAGGCCATCCAGTTCCGTATGAATTTGGGTCAAACCTACGAGTGGGCGCAAAACCTGTCCTTCGATCTGGGTCTGGATGCGATTCCCTTGGAGCTGTCCTTGTCAGGCGAACTGGTGCTTGAAGTCAAGTGGGACGTGTTTCTGGGCTTTGGTCTGGACCTGGACGAAGGGTTTTACCTGGTCACCCGGTCCATGGACCGGGCGGGCATTGGCGCGGTCACCAACATCAATGCGCCCGATGGTTATTCCGAGAATGAGGAAGACGAGCACATCGCCAATCTCTGGCAAATCGAGGAAGAGGAAGAAGAGGATGAGGCCATCAGCCTCAACGACTTCAACATGGACAGTTTCCTGGGCCTGTTTGAGACGCCCGAAGAAGACCCTGAACTGCCCGAAACCGAGGAAATCATCATCTCGGCCAACGTTTTCCTGAGGGGTCTCGATAGCGATGGCGATGGCGAGGAAGACACGCCAGCATCGCTCAGCGGACGTTTGTTGTTCCTGGGCGGTCAGCTGACCGACCTGTGGACCGACACCATCAAGAACACCGAAGCCGAGGACGTCGAGGTCAGTGAAGATATGGCGTGGGGTGAAGAAGGCAAGGGCAGCCGCACCCAGCTGTACGCATTCTTCAAGATCGACATCACCGACGGTACTGGCGGTGATGACGAAGAGGAAGCTGCCGCAGATGAAGAGGAAGATACGGGCGGTGATGCCGGTGGAGACGAAGCTGCCGGTGGAGAGGAAGCCGCTGGTGGAGATGAAGCTGCCGGTGGAGATGAAGCCGCCGGTGGAGATGAAGCTGCCGGTGGAGATGAAGCTGCCGGTGGTGACGAAGCCGACGGAGGAGACGCAGGGGGCGATGACGCTTCAGCCGATGAAGAAGCCCCCGAGTTCGCTGACGATGGTCGCCTGACTTTCGCCAAATTCATGGAGGCCGATCTGAGCGATCTCTTCGAGATCAGTTGGAAGGCCTTGGCGCAGGTCAATCTGAACGCCAAGCTGGGTCTGTCGGTGGGCGCACCGCTGGACTTCTTGCCGACTGTACAGACCGAATTCCATTTGTACTGGGGCATGGGCAGCGAAGAGGCCGAAGAGGATGAAAAAGAAGATCCAAAGAGCCAGATGGCCAAGTTGGCCGAAGGCTTGGGCTTTGAGTTGCCCGAGGGCGAAGAAGAGCCCGAATACTTTGATCTCTTCACAGACTCACCCACCATCTGGTTCAGCGATGTGCGCCTGGATCTGGGCACATTCTTCACCGAATTCATGATGCCGGTGGCCGATCGCGTGTTCCAGGTGATTGGACCGCTGATCCCCGTCATCAAGGCCTTGACCACACCGATCCCAGGTTTGTCCCAGTTGATGGGCAAGGACTACACCGCCGTGGATTTGGCGGTGGACATGGCCAAGTTGTTTGGCGGTGAGACCAAGGTTGAATTCATTGTGGCCGTGGTCAAGATGGTCCGCACCCTGATCGACATGTACGAGGATGTTTCGGCCAACGGTGGCAACTTTGCCATCCCGATCGCCGAAGTGCTCGTGTTGAGTTCTGCGGAAGATGATGAAGAGGGCGGTGGTGACGGCGACGACGAAGGCGACGGCGACGACAAACCCGATGTCGAAGAAAAAGGTGACAAAGAAGAAGCCTTGTCTGATGAAGAGAAGGATCTGCCCGAGGAGGGATCGGCCAAGGAAACGACAGATGACCTGGAGGACAACGCAGACTCTCCAGGCAGCGCGCTGGCCTTCCCTTTCCTCGAGGATCTGTTTGGCACCACCATCGACCTGCTCCTGGGCAATCCGGTGGATCTGGTCACCTTTACGCCACCCGATCTCGTTGTGGAAGTCAAGTTCCGTTTCGGGGCCAAGATTTTCTACATCTTCGAAGTGGGTATCGGGGGCAGTTTGAAGTTTGGCGCACGTCTGACTTTTGGCTATGACACTTTCGGCATCATGAAGTTCCTCGAGACCAAGCAGGTGCTCGACATCTTTGATGGCTTCTATGTCAGCGACAACGTCGTCAACGGCGTGGACTTGCCTGAAATCTTCCTGGAGACCAAGCTGGGCGTGTACGTGGGTCTGGACCTGGGTGTCGTCAAGATTGGCATCATGGGCGGCATCAAGCTGACCGGTGGTATCAACCTGTGCGATCCGGACAAAGACGGCAAGATCCGCCCAAGTGAATTCATCCAGATGATCCAGGAGGATCCTGCAGCACTGGTGTCGGTCGAGGTCACCTTGGGTGCCTTCATCTTGTTCTACATCGAGGTGTTGTTCCTCAAGTTTGAGTTCACCATCGTCGATGTGGTGTTGTTCAAGTGGGAGTACAACCCCTGCGATCGCCAGCCAATCTTGGCGGTGATGGATGGCACCGATCTGGTGTTCAACACGGGCAGCGGCATTGGAGCCATCGATGGCAACGAGGGCATTCGCCAGACCGCCGAGGACCGCCGTTACCGTAACACGGATGATGGCGATGAGCAGTACACACTCACAGGCAACGATGGCGATATACGCATCGATGCGGTGCTGCCCAATGGCCAGGCTTACAACCAGAGCTTCAGTGGTGTGCAACGCGTGCGCGGCTACGCAGGTGCTGGCAACGACGTTTTTGACGCCTCGGCCATCAACATCCCCGTCTATTTTGTGGGCGGCAGCGGTGACGATGAACTGATTGGCGGTTCGGGCGAGGACACCCTGGTCGGTGGCACCGACAGCAGCCTTTTGCAAGGCAATGAGGGCGATGACCTGCTGGTTGCGCGTGGTGGTGAGACCACCATGAAGGGCCAGGAGGGTGATGACACTTACCGCATGTTGCCTGGATGGGGCGAGGCCACCATTCCGACCGACAGCAATGGCCGTAATGTGATCGACTTCACGGCCCAGCAGCTGGGCGTGACCATCGATGATGCTGAACACAACGCTTTCCAGGGTGACAACACCGTCAGCTGGACGGCAGCAACCACGGTCGATCAGATCTGGGGTGGCCAGGGCGATGACCGTCTGGACTTTTCCGGCAATGAAGCCAACTTGCTGGTCACAGTGACCGGCATGTCCCGCAATGCCCTGAACGTGAACAGCTACAGCCAGACACTGATGGACCGCGATGCTGGCTGGACTGTCGATGAAAAAACCAATGCGGGCTGGGTGACCAACGCCGCAACCGGCATGCAACAGTCGGGCTTAGCGGCAGGCAGTGAGCAGCGTGGTGTTGACGATGACGAAGGTTTTGGCTTCAAGTTTGTCGGGATCGAGAACATCATTGGCGGCCAGGGCAGTGACGCTTTCCGTATCCGCGATGGCGCCTCGGTCACCGGCAGTCTGCATGGCGACACGGCCACAGGTCTGTACCATGACAGTGGAACAGGCAACGAAAACGCCAATGCGCGCAACACCATCGATTTCTCGGAGTACACCGAGGGCGTGCGTGTGGACCAGGAAAACTACAGCGCCTTTGGCGTGGCCGGTGCCAGCCGCATCGTGGTGCGTGGCATGCACAACATGTTTGGTGGTCAGGTGTCCGATTACCTTGCGGGTGATGGTCGCAACAACCTGATTGTGGGCAACGACGGTGCCGACACGCTAGAAGGTCGTTCGGCACATGATCTGCTGGTGGCCGACAACTTCCTGACCTGGATGAACGTGCTGCCGCGCCCCATGAATGGTACGGTGGTGTCCAGCTATATCGCGCTGGAGGATGTGGGGCAGCGTGCCGATTTTGGTGGTGATGGCCGCCGCTGGGTGTGGCTGGGTCAGTCCGTGGAAAACCGGTCGCTGACCACAGCGGGTCAGACACTGCGTGGTGGTACCGGTAACGACATGCAGATGGGCGCCCTCGGCAGTGATTTGTTCAATGACGGCGGCACGGGCGAAGGCAACGATACCATCGTTGGCGATCTGGGACGCATGCGGGTGGACTTCATCTACCGCACTCCCCTGTACGTCGAGTCCTTTGGCCGCCGCGGTGGTGGTAACGACACCATCAACTTGGGCACTGGCAGCAATATCGTGATCGCCGGGGCTGGTGACGATACGGTCAGTGGCAATGACAAGGCCGACAGCGTTAACATCGTCATGGGCGACAACGGCGCCATCAAGTTCCAGTCGGTTTACGCCAATGTGGGCGGCACAAGCAACAATTGGATCTTGCGTGCCAATTTGCAGGACCCGGATGCGCCCGGCTACAGCAACCACATGATCGAGTACATCCGCGCCGAGCAGGACGAAGCGCCGGAAGACGGTCGCATCGACGATGTGCAAGTGGGTCAGGCTGGCAGGGACGTGATCAACCTGAGCAGTGGCTCGGGCGTGGTCTTTGGCGGATGGGGCGCAGACACCATCACCTTTGGTGCCAAAGCTTCTGTCGAGTCCAACACCCGCTACATCGCCGGTGACCATGCCGAAGTGATAGGTGACGCCAACGGTGGCATCGTGGCCTTCCGCACGCTGGACACGGCGCGCGCCAATGGTGGTGACGATTTCATCCAGGTGGGTGACCAGAATGACAGCCTGGGCCGAGACCTGGGCCGCAACTACGTCATGGGTGGCATGGCCTCTGACACCGTGTTGATCTCGGCTGGTCTGGACGACGCGGGCGTGCTGCGCTTTGGCGCAGCCAGCAGTGAAGATGTGGTGGTGGGTGACAACGGTGAAATGCTGCGCACCGAGAGCATGGTGTCTGCACAGTTGATTCCCAACCTGATGCTGCGCTTGCAGACCATCCAAAACGACAAGGGCGATGGCGACCAGATTGCGCTGGGTCATGGCACCAAAGTGGTACTGGGCGGTGTGGACGGTGACACCATCGAGGCGCTCAATGGCGATCACCTTGTGTTGGGCGACAACGGTCGACTGGACTATGACAGCGTGGCCGACAATGGTGTTTTGCGCACTGTGACCACGACCGACATCGTGATCGGTGGCGATGACCTGATCACCCTGGGTGAAGGGTATACCCTGGTGGCTGGCGGCAAGGGCAACGACACCATTGATGTCGCAGCCACCCGTGCTGGCGATGCCACAGGTTTGGCAGTACGCGACGAGCAAGGGCGTCTGCGCTATGTGGCGGGCGTCTTGGGCGTTGCAGCTGTGCGCGAAGTGCAGCGCGATCCCGCCATTGCACTTGACAACAGTGGACGTACCGGACGTTTCATCTCGGGTGACAACACCTTGATGTCCTTCGATGACCAGGGTGGCTTGATTGCCATGCTGACCACCGACCCGATTGCGGCCACGGGTGGCTCCGACAGCATCCGCATTGGCATGGCCAACACGGCGGCTTTCGACCTGGGCTTGCAAGCGGTGGTGGGCGGCATGGGCAATGACCGCATCGAAATCAGCCGGGATGGTGTCTCCAGCGATGTGATTTTGGGTGACAACGGCGACTACCGCCGCGGCACACGCACCTACGGTCTGACCCATGTGGTCAGCACACGCACCGAGGCTGGAGGCTCAGACAGCATCAGCACAGGTGCAGGTGACAAGATCATCCTGGGTGGCTTCGGTACGGATGTGATCTCGGCAGCTACGCTTGACAATGTCAACTTGTCCAGCGGCAATGGTGAGACAACAGCCACCCGGATTGATAACCGCAGCATCGTGATGGGCGACTCGGGTCAGGTTCTGTTCGACCTGTCGGGCTCAGGAGCCTTGTCAGAAATCACTTCGATCGCCTTGGCCATGGGCGGCAACGACCTTGTGTCGCTGGGTGATGGAGACATCACCTTTGTGGGTGGAATCGGCAACGACCATTTGGTCGTGACACCCAGCAACTTGGACGCCAGCGCCATCCGCGTGGCTTTGGGTGACAACGCCACATTGCGCTTTGCGGGCATCACGGACAAGTCGGCCCAGGCGGAAAACTTGATCACTGCCCAAACCCTGGATCAGACGATCGCAACCGGTGGTTCAGATGTCATGACCGTGGGTCGTGCAGGTGCCACCATGGGCCAAGCCATCTTGATGGGTGGCATGGGTGCTGACAGACTCACGGTGTTGGGCAGCACGGCTGACAGTGTGATGGTCGGCGACAACGGTCTGGTCAATGTGGTTCAAGTGGCGAGCACACGCAGCATCACAGGCCAGCAGTCCATGTCCTGGATCAACCATCAGTCTTCGAACGGTGTGTCGATGCTCACCAGCGTCGAATCTCTCTTGCCTGAGCAAGGCACCGGGGACAGTCTGGCGACTGTGAACGGCAAGGCCATCATGGTGGGTGGCGCAGGTGCCGATCAAATCAGCGCTGGACGGGGTCAGGGCGTTGTCTTTGGTGACGGTGCACGCATCAGCTATGCCGACGGCGCTTTGCGCGAAGCGATCAGCTTTGGGCTGGCCAGTGGTTTGGGCGACCAGATTGAATTGGGCGCTGGCAGTGGTGCTGATGGTCACAAAGTGGTGGTGGGGGGTGCAGGTGCGGACACGGTCACCGTGTCCTCCACACAAGGCACCAACGCATTGCCTTCCTTGCGCACCGAGCGTGTGGTCGCCGGAGACAATGCGACCTTGGGCTTTGACGATCAAGGACGCTTGGTGAACATGGATACGCCAGATGCCGACATCGCCACATCGGGTGATGACGCGCTGACCGTCCTGATTTCAGGGGTCAATGTGGATCTGAATGCCGATGCGGTGTTCATGGCGGGTGGTCTGGGCAATGACCGCGTGGTGGTCAATGCCAGTGGCAAGACAGTAACGGTGGCCAGCGGTGACAATTTGCAAGTGAGCCGCACTTCGGGTGACTACCGCTTGCAGTCGGCCATCGTCAGCCAAGCCTCCAAAGGTGGTAACGACAGCATCCGTCTGGGTTCTGGTCAGATCTATGCTTTTGGTGGCGTGGGCAACGACCAGATCGACGTGTCCTCCAAAGTGGGTGATCAGGTTGTTGCTTTGGGTGATGCCGGTTATGCCCTGTTTGAGGTCGGCGCTTCGGCCGAATGGCTCAACCAGATTGGCACCGCCATGGAGACCATGGGTGGCAACGACATGTTGTCTGTGGGTGCGGGCCGCGTGATGGCGCTGGGTGGTGCAGGCCGCGACAGCATCGCATTGCGTGCTGCCGACAATGCACAACGTGTGGTCTTGGGCGACACGGGCCAGATCGACTTTGCAGGTGGTGAAGTGCGCTTGGTGCAATCCACTCAAGACGATGCAGATCCGCTGCTCAACGGTGATACGCTGACCTTGCCTTCGGACGGCCGGAACATGGTCATCGGTGGCGCTGGACCTGACACCTTGTCGGCCATTGTGAACGGCGCCAGCCGTTACATGCCTGGCTCGGGCATGCTCGAGAGCACCCAGACAGGTTCTTTGAAAGTGGTCAGTGTGACCGTCCTGGGCAATCCTGGTGAATTTGGCATGCGCATTGACGCCGATGGTGTGGGTGACTTCCCAGCCATTGCAGAAGACTACGAGTTGGTGCGCCGTGACCCAGCCGCTGGCCAAACCGACGCTGGCACCCAAACGTTGGCCTTGACCTTGTTTGGCGAGGGTGAAGTCACCGTGGGTCAGAAACTCACGGCCGATGGACGGATTGCTTACCCATCTCTGCGCAGCGGCCTGGCCACATTCGACCCCGTGTTGCTGGTCGGTACTTATGGCACGCTGGAACTGCGCAAAGATGGTTCCTGGGCCTATGCCCTGGCACCGGGCAATGAAGTGGGTTATGACGCTGAAAGCACCGAACAGCAGCGTGAAACCTTCTATGTGCAAACGACCGATGGCAGTGTGACCACTGTGGTGGTGGACGTGAAAGGTGCAGCCAAACGCCTGGTCGACTGGACAACGCCGGATGCCGCCGAGGCCACCGGCTTGGCCAACGACATCCCCGGAGTGGTCAGCGTGGGCCATGTGAGCCTGGTCACTGGGGCCAGCTTCAATGGTCAAGCCATCACCGGTTTGCCGGTTGGCAAGCATGTGGGCGATTACGGCGTACTCTCCATCGACAGGAATGGTGTTTACACCTACACCGTGGATGAAGCCAAGGCCGATGAATTGCCCGAGGGTGTGGAAGTGATGGACCGCTTCGATCAAGTGACCTTCACCTACACCAATGCCGATGGCGAGAGCAGAGTGACCAGTGTTTCGGTCAAGGTGCTTGGTGGCAACGATCGTCCTGAAATCATGATGGGTTCAGGCTCCAGCACTTACACCGTCAATGCAGCGACACCCCAGTCCGTTTCGGGCAGTGTCGAGTACAAAGACGTGGACCTGGGCGACGATCTGAATTTGTCTTGGGTAGTTGCTGCGGTTGTGGATCAGCGTGGTGAGCCTTTGCCTTTGAACGACTCACAGCGTCAACTGCTGGTTTCGGCCTTCAGCGCACAACGTGTGAACGACGCTGGGGTGCGTTTGGTGGGTGACATCAACTGGCGCTTTGCACCGACAGCCGCAACATTGGCCATGATCCCTGCTGGACAGACTGTGAGCATCCGCTTCGAGTTGGTCTTGCAAGACCAACTCCAAGCTGAGCACCGCATGGCTGTGACTGTGCAAGCCCAGGGCGCCAACGAATCCTCCACCTTTGGTGGTGATCTGAACGCGTTCATGCGTGCTTCTGACGGACGTCTGACGGGCACTGCCACAGTGGTCGATGCCGATCTGGACGAAGACAGATTTGTTGCGCAAACGGTACAGGGCCAGTTTGGTGTCTTGACGCTGCAGGCCAATGGCGAGTGGGTGTATGTGCTCAACGATGGCGTGGTGGTGCCTCCAACAGCCACCATCAGTGATCGCTTCGAGCTGGCCACACGTGACGATGCAGGTCAGGGACAGCGTCCCGTGGTGACGGTGTTCATCAAGGGACCAGATCTCGCGATCAGCGCCTCTGGCAATGCGCCTGCTGTCTTGACTGCGCCAGCGCCTGCCATCGCAGCGCCGACCGCTGGAACACCTGCAGGTCCTGCTCAAGCACCCGCAAGTTCTCCCTTGCAGGTCGCACCACTGGGGGCTGCTCCCGTGGAGGTGATTCTGGGAAATCTGAACCCCAACACGGCACCGGCTGGTCTTGGCGTGACTTTGCCTGGCGCAGGTGAAAATTTGAAGCGGCCCGATTCACCGAATGACCCCGCTGCGCAGTCGTCGGAGCCTGCGACACAGACAGCACCGCAAGCGGTGCAGCCTCAAGCCGCTGTCACAATCCAGCCCGTCGAACAAGCCATCTCCGGGGAAGCTGCACAAGAGCAACCAGAGCAGGTGTCTTTGTTGGACCAGTTGACCGATATGGCCGATTCCGGGTCTGCCGCTTTGTCCGTGATGGGCATGGCAGCAGCAGTGGCAATGGGCAAAGGTCAGCGCATTCAATGGCAAGCACAAAAAGGTACGCAGCCTTCGCGCCAGCGTATCCAATGGTAATTTTTTAAAGGAGAAAGTAGCCCATGGCAAAAGATGAAATGAACCCGATCCCCGGCACCACGGGGGCGATTGTGCAACCCAAGATTGAGTGGGATGACACCACCTCGACAACACATTACGCCAACATTGGCAGTGTGATGGGCCGCCGTGAAGAAATGATCATGGTTTTTGGCAATGCCGAAAGCTGGAAGCAAGGCAGTGAGTCGATCAACGTCAAGGTCACGAACCGTGTGGTCATGAACCCCTTCACGCTCAAGCGCTTTTCCAGAATCCTGTCTCAGGGTGTTGAACAGTACGAGAGCCGTTTTGGCGAAATCAAACTCGATTGATTTGAGTGAACTCCATCCGTCTGCGATATCTTTGAATGACCGTTCAATCTGCCAAAGCCCAAGATAACAAGGCGACTGTGTCGCCCTTGTCTGAATGGGACCACCTTCGTGAGCCACAAGATGTGAGCCGGCACAGCCATGCCTGGCTCCATCTGATGGTGGAGGGCATGGGAGGGCCGGATGCGGTCTTAGAGGGCGTCGTGGTATTGGGACAAGCCAACCTGGGGCCATACCAGCCTCAGGCCCAGTGGCCCAGGGTGCAACCGGTTTCTGACGCTTTGGCCAGGGCGGCAGAGCAGGCTTTGGCCATTCGGGCTTCGGTTCAGGTTCCGGGTACCGCCTTCATTTGGGCAGTGCCTCTGATTTCGGATGGTGATTTGTACGGTGTTGTGGCCGTGCGTTTCAACTTGCCGGCCATGCCCCCTCGGGCAGTGGCCTGGATGCGTTGGGGGCAAGGTTGGCTGCTGGCCAATGCCATGCGAGTTCATCAAGCCCAGTCTTCTTTGCAGGAAGACCTGATGTTTTTGGTGGACACCATCATGTTGGCCATGTCGGGTGACGACCTGAGGATGACGGTGCAAGCCGTGTTGATCGAGGTGGCACACCGGCTGAACGCCGAACGCATTTCTGTCGGATTGGCAGAAAATTCAGGCAATGCCAAGCTTTGGTCGATCTCCCATGTCGGAGATTTTTCTGGAAGGTTGTCCCTGACACGTGGCCTTGAGTCGGCCATGGACGAGTCATTGGACCAGGCATCTGCCATTGATTACAGCCAGCAAACTGGCCTCCTGGCCGACGGCCAGATGCTGATCACCCGAGCCCACAAAGACTATCTCCAGATGTCGGGCAGTGGTGTGGTTTTGAGTATTCCTCACGCTGTGGACGCCAAGCTGTCCATGGTTTTTGTATTTGAATGGGCCGACGAAGCCACCATCCAGAACCAGCGCCATCTGGCTGCCGGTTTGGTGCCTGTCATGGCCAAAGTTTTTGCCGAACGTCGCCAGGCGGATGTGTCTTGGTTACGCCGTTTGGTGAACGACACCCGGGACGCATTGGCTTGGGTTGTGGGCCCACGCCATGCATGGTTCAAGATTCTGGGCTTGGCGGTCATTGCGGCCCTGGTGGCCATGTCTTTGCTGCGAATGCCCCTGGAAGTGTCTGCCGATGCCCGACTGGAGGGCGCAGTGGTGCGTCAGATCCACGCGCCGTTTGATGGTTTTGTGTCGCAATCCTTCCTCAGGGCTGGACAAGAGGTGCCCAAGGGCGGTGTTCTGGCTTTGTTGGATGACCGTGATCTGAAGCTGGAGGTGGAGCGCTGGAACAGCGAACAGGCCCAGTTCCGTAACCAGTATCAAGATGCACAGGCTCAAAAAAATCTGGCCCAAGTCCAGATCAATCTGGCGCAAGGGCGGCAGGCCCAGGCACAGAAGTCTCTGTCTGAATCCAACTTGAGCCGCTCCCGTGTCAGCTCGCCCATGGCGGGGATCATTGTGTCGGGAGATTTGTCACAGCAACTCGGTGCACCTGTGCAGAAAGGACAGTTGCTGTTTGAAGTGGCGCCGCTCAACGATTACCGTGTGGTGTTGCAAGTGAACGAGCGTGACATCGATTTGCTGGAAGTCGGGCAAGAGGGTCGATTGATGCTGACCGCCTTAGCGGGCAAGGAGATCCCGCTCAAGATCACTCAGATCACGCCTGTGACCGAGGTTTTCGAGGGCAGCAACCGTTTCCGAGTCGAGGCTTCGGTAGAGCCAGGCGAAGAGACCCTGCGGCCTGGCATGAAAGGGATTGCACGCCTGGACACTGGCGAGGCCCGCATTGTGTGGGTTTGGTTGCGCGGGTTGGTTGAGTGGTCCCGCTTGACTTTGTGGAAATGGTGGGGTCTGTGAAAACAGTTTTCTCAGACGCCTGGTACCGTGCGGCCCCGCTCAAGCCGGTGTTGCGTGCGCAGGTGCGCATCCACCGCCATACCTACCGTGGCCAGCGTTGGCATGTGGTGCAGGATTTGACCACGGGCCAGTTTTTGCGTTTTGACGCCATGGCGTACCGTGCCATCAGTCTGATGGACGGTGAACGTTCGGTCGACGACATTTGGCACATTTTGGTGCGTGGCCATGCCGACGAAGCGCCATCACAAGATGATTTGATCAAGCTCATGACCCAGCTTTATCAGGCCAACTTGCTGCGAACAGACCAACGCGCCGACGTGACCGAACTGGTTGAGCGGGGCGAACGTAACCGGTGGAACAAGCTCAAGAGCATGTTCATGAATCCTATGTCGGTGCGCTTGCCCTTGTTCAGCCCTGACCGAGAATTGTCGGTGCTGGTCAATGCCATGCCCGCTTGGTTCTGGAAATTGGCTCTGGCCCTTTGGGCTGTGTTGATCGGTGTGGGCGGATTCACTGTGGCCATGCATTGGCCAGCCCTGACCGATGACTTGAGCGCGCAGGTCTTCACGCCTGACAAATTGCTCTGGCTGGTTTTGATCTTCCCAGTGCTCAAGGCCATCCATGAGTTTGGTCACTGTCTGGCACTCAAGGCCTTGGGTGGTACGGTGCATGAAGTGGGGGTCATGTTTTTGATCTTTGTGCCCATCCCGTACGTTGAAGCTTCACAGTCGTACACCTTTGCGAACAAATGGCAGCGCATGCTGGTTGGTGCTGCGGGCATGGTCATTGAAATCGGTGTGGCAGCCCTGTGTGTTTTGCTGTGGGTGGATGCCTCTGCAGGCGTCTTCAAATCGGTGTTGCACCAGGTGATCATCCTGGCCAGTGTCACCACCGTGGTTTTCAATGCCAACCCACTGCTGCGTTTCGATGGCTATTACATCCTGTCTGATTGGCTGGAAATGCCCAATTTGGCTGCGCGAGCCAACAAGGTGGTTCAGTCATGGGTCAAGCGGCGACTTTTCGGAGTGGAAGAAAATCCGCCCCAGGAAACGGCCGCCGAGCTGCGCTGGCTCGTGCCTTATGCGTTCATGTCGCACATCTACCGCCTGTTTGTGACATTCACCATTGTCTTTCTGGTGGCCGAACATTATTTGGGTGTGGGTTTGGTGTTGGCGGGTTGGTCGATCTGGAACTCGCTGCTCAAACCACTTTACAACTACTTCCAGTACCTGGCGATGGACGTGGGTTTGCATGGCAGAAGGCAACGCGCAGTCGGTATCACGCTGTTGTCCTTCGTGGCAACGGGGGCCATGGCATTTGGGGTCCCAGTGGATTCGGCCACCAACGCACAGGGCGTGGTCTGGGCCTCCGAGCAATCCAAAGTGTTGGTTCCTGTGGCTTGCTTTGGAGACCGTCAATTCGTCAAGCCCGGTGAGCGCGTTCAGACCGGTCAGCCTTTGTTTGCCTGCATTGACCCCGAGTACCAATCCGAAGTGGTCAAAGAGCAGGCCCGGCTGGAGGAGTTCGAGCGCAAGACGGCCTTGGCCAGAACGTTGGACCGTGTCCAATGGGCCACTGCCCAAAGCCAACAACAGCTTCAGGCCGAGAGGCTCAAGCGTGCGCGTCAACGCGCCAAGGAAACTGTGGTGGTCAGTCCGCACGACGGTTGGTTTGTGCCCGTATCGACCGCACTCATCGAAGGACGGTATTTGTCACGGGGTGAACTGATTGCGCATGTGGTGGACCAGGCGCATTTGACCATGATGACGGTGGTGGACCAGGCGACGGTGGATTTGGTTCGGCAAAACACCCTGAACGTGGAGGTGAGACTGGATCAGAACATCTGGAAAACTTACCCCAGCCAGGTTTTGCGCGAAGTACCCTCTGGCCTGAGGGAGTTGCCCAGCATGGCATTGGCCATTGACGGTGGCGGTGAAATTGGCATCGATCCCAAGGCGGCCAATGACCAGAAATCACCCATTGCCGTCGACCATTTTTTCCAGTTTGAACTGCGGCCCCTTCAGGAGCTATTGCCCGAGAGCTTGGGTGGCCGGGTGTATGTGCGCTTTGAGCATCCCCCAGAGCCGATGGCCGTGCAGTGGTACCGCGTGGCGAGACAAATGTTCATGAAGAGGTTTGCGATATGAGCGCCTTGGCTTTGCATTTGATCTCTGATCCCTATCCCCAAAACAGGGATTGGGGCATTGCGCCGATGGCCGAGCGTGTGCTTGGACGTCTACAGTCTTGGGCGTGGTTGAGCCTGACGGACACGCGCTGGCATGCCAAACGGTTTGTTGGCAAGGTGCGTGCACGCTTGGCTGAAATTCAGACACTCCATGACGAAGAAGCGATCGAAAGATGGGCACAAAGTCGCCTGATGTCACGCAAGTACGGCCTCGCACATTTTGACCAGGTGGCTGAATGCTTTGCCTGGACATGCCTCAAATCCAAACAGACATTGGGTATCGAGCCGTTCGACACGCAAATCCGGGCCGCGTACAGTCTGATTCGGCAGCGTGCCGTTGAATTGGACACAGGCGAGGGTAAAACCCTGACAGCTGCACTTGCCGCGATTGCTGCTGCCCAGGCTGGTTTGCGTGTCCATGTCATCACCGCCAACGACTACTTGGCCCAACGAGATGCGGTGGAGTTGGCCCCGCTTTACAGGGCCATGGGCTTTGAGGTGAACTCCGTTCTGGAGGCCACCCCGATTCAGCAGCGGCCGACGCTCTACCAGAGCCCGGTTGTTTACTGCAGCAACAAGACCATCACGTTTGATTACTTGCGTGACAGGGTGATCTTTGCTGAACGGCTGGAGCCTTTGCGATTGGGTTTTGACAAATGGCTGGGACGTGGTGAGAGATCGAACTTGCCCGGCTTGATGTTCGCGATTTTGGACGAAGTGGACAGTGTTCTGGTCGATGAGGCGCGTACCCCTTTGGTGTTGTCACGCACAGTTGAAGACCCTGAGCACAAGATTTATGTGCGTCAGGCGGTGGTGATGGCGCGCATGCTGGAGCATGGGCGCGATTTCATCATGCACCCGGTATCCAAAAGACCAGTGCTGACCGAAGCTGGGGCCAAAGGCTTGCCCGATCTGGTGGCCCAATTGGAGGAGCCGTCCATCATTTGGCGCAGTGTTTGGCGCACAGAAGAGGCCATGACACAAGCTTTGTACGCTTTGTACGGGTTGGTCTGCGATGTGGACTATGTGGTGCGCGACGGCAAAGTCATGATCGTGGATGAGAACACAGGCCGCACCATGGCTGACCGATCATGGGAAATGGGCTTGCACCAAATGGTGGAAGTCAAAGAAGGGCTGGAGATGACGGGCTCTAGGGAGACCATGGCCCGCATCAGCTACCAACTATTTTTCCGTCGCTATTTGGGTCTTTGCGGTATGTCGGGCACTTGCAGGGAGTTGTCCAGCGAGTTTTTTGACATCTATGGCATGCCTTCCTTGCGCGTGCCACCACGCAATCCTTCGCGCAGGCGTGCGCTGGGTACGCGTTTGTACCGCAGCAGCCAGGAACGTTGGCAAGCTTGTTTGGCGGCCGTTGAACGTGAAGTTGCCCGCCGAAGACCCGTGCTTGTGGGAACCAAAACCGTGCGCGAATCCGAGATGCTGAGCAGTCTGCTGTCGCAAAACGGGATTGACCACCAAGTGCTCAATGCCAAGCAAGATGAGGGCGAGGCGCTGGCGATTGCCGCTGCGGGTGCGAGTGGGAAAGTGATGATCGCCACGAACATGGCCGGGCGCGGAACAGACATCAAGCTCACCGATGAGGCACGACAGGCCGGTGGGTTGCACGTGATCATCACCGAAATGCACGACAACGCCAGGGTCCAGCGGCAGTTGATTGGGCGTTGCGCACGCCAGGGTGATCCGGGAAGTTGGGAGGCCATTTTTTCAGCCGATGATCCTTTTTTTGTACAGCAAGGTGAGGGCTGGAGCCGTTTGCTATCGGTTCTGGCTGTGGGGCAATCCTGGCGAGGTTTGCGCCATGGCTTGGCCATGCTGGTGGTGAAGTGGCTGCAAGCCAGCGTGGAGCGGCAGCACCGTCGCACCCGCATGCATCTTTTGGAGTCAGATTTGGACAGACGAAACGCGATGGGATTTACGGGGATTTCCGAATGAAAAAGAAGAGACTCAGACATGATTTGTTATGGGGTTTGGCACTGTGGCTGGGTGTGTCTGCGACGGGATGGGCGCAGGATTCGGGGTGCCTGATCGAGCCATCGGCTGATCTGAAACTGGGGGTGCCCGCTGACGGTGTGCTGGACCGCGTGACGGTCGAGCGTGGTGATGTGGTGCGCAAAGGGCAGTTGCTGGGTCGACTGAACATCGACCTGGAGACCGCCCAAGCCAGGACGTTGGCCACGAAGCTGGCATTTGGCGAGCGCAAATTGGAGCGAAATCTGGAATTGCAGTCACAAAACATGATTGCGCCACAAGAGCTCGATGAAATCGCGACGAACCAGAAAGTGGCCGAGCTTGAGTTTGCCGAAAGCCAAGAGCGCATCAAGTTGCGCAACATCCACAGCCCGGTGGATGGCGTGGTGGTCGATGTCTACTACCAGGTGGGCGATCTCATCAAGCAAGAGAAGATTTTCAGGGTTGCCCGCTTGGACCCTTTGTATGTAGAGCTTATTTTGCCCGCAGCCCGTTTTGGCCAGATCAAGTCTGGCCAGTCGATGCGGGTAGTGACTGAATTAGGAGCCCGCGAACTCAGGGGCGATGTGGGGGCTGTCGACAAAGTCATCGACGCTGCCAGTTCGACCTTTCGCGTGCGCCTGATAGTTCCAAACCCAGACAATCGAGTGCCATCCGGCCAACGTTGTCGCATTCGATTTTGATACCTAACCATGGACGCTTTGAGCATTATGAAAACACTTGAAAACTCATCTCCAATCCATCGAATCAATCGTGTGTCTGCAGTCTGGGGCCGATGCGCTCTGGCTGCACTCATGCCTTTGGCCGTCATGAACACCGCGTTGGCGCAATCCAGGGTCTCTGACGCAGATCTGGAAATTGCTTCGCCAGCGGCTGGCACACGCTTGGACATCAAGAACTTTGTCTTTGAAGACAACATCCTGGTGGATCAAGCTGCTCTGAGCAGGGCATTGGCCCCATGGTCTGGACGTGATCTGAATGCGGCCGATCTGGAAAAAGCCACGGCCGCTGCCGCAGAACATTTGCGCACGCAAGGCCATACCGGCGTCAATGTGAGCACCTCCCGCGAACGTGGGACTTGGCGTGTCCGGGTGACGGGTCTCAAGCCCACTGCA
Organism: Comamonadaceae bacterium; assembly: GCA_027490555.1. GTDB lineage: Bacteria > Pseudomonadota > Gammaproteobacteria > Burkholderiales > Burkholderiaceae_C > Limnohabitans_A. Next base: position 31,633 of record JAIXXW010000300.1, read on the forward strand.
GCGGCCTACGCGGCTGTCCAGGCAGCGCAGCCCGTGGTCGACATCAAAGGCATCGTGGTTGAAGGAGCCACCCAGGTCAGTGCTGCGGACCTGCAAGCGGCTGTCAACCCTTGGGTTGGCAAAGCCCTGACTGTGGCGCAGCTGCAAGAGCCAGCCCGTGCTGTGACCGATTTGCTCAAAGCCCGGGGCTTCTCTTTGGCCCAGGCTTTTGTGCCTGCCCAAAATTTGCAAAATGGCCAGCTGCGTGTGCAAGTTGTGGAAGGTCTGGTGGATGCTTCGGTCGGTGTCTCCGGTGTGGTGGTCAAGGGCGTGCAGCGTACCGACACCGCCGTGGTGGCCAACATCATTGCCCCAGGTGCTGTGGCGGGTCAGCCACTGCGCGCCGCTGATCTTGAGTCGCGTCTGATGCTGGCCAACGAATTGCCCGGTCTGTCACTGCAAGCGTCCTTGGTTCCTGGCACCAAATTTGGTACCACTGCGGTCGAAGTGACTGCGCAAGAGGAAAAAGCCAGGAGCATCAACCTGTATGCCGACAACCACGGCAGCCGTTTCACGGGTCAGGCCCGTGTGGGTGCAGATCTGGACATTTTCAGCCCATCAAGGAAAGGTGACCTGATCAGTTTGGGTGGCGTGAAAACCCAAGACTCGGGTTCTTTCAAGATGGCTTGGTCAGTGCCCGTGGCATTCAGGGACATGCGCGTTGGTGCCTCTCTTTCGAGCAGTCAATCGAACATGAACCCTCAAAATGTGAATGTGAGATTTGATGGCAAAGCCAACCAGTCGAGCTTGTTTGCGCAAATGCCCTTGCTCAGACGGGCAGATGCCTCTGTCACATCGCAGGCATCGATCAACAACAAAAAGCTCAGCAATAACTTTGAAGGCATGTTGTTTGACAAGCGCGATATCAACAGCCTGTCGGTGGGCCTGAGTGGCATGTACCTGTCTGATGATCGGCAGGGCCAAACACGGTGGTCATCGAATCTGACCACGGGCGATGTGAATCTGCTCGAGCGTGAGCAAAGCCTGAACCCACGACTGGACACGCAAGGCCGCTTTACCAAGTTGTCGGGTGACTACCGCATGGGTCGCCCCCTGGCAGCTGCTGGTGAAGCCAGCAAATGGATGTGGAACACACGGGCCAGCGCACAGATGCATTTGAACGGTGCCAACCTGGACAACTCCGAGAAATTCTGGCTGGGTGGTCCCGATGGTGTGCGTGGCTACCCGGTGGGTGAGGGCTCGGGCGATTCGGGCTATTTGGTCAGCATGGAATTCAGCCGCCCATTTGCCATGGAGCGCGTGCATGCCTCTCGGTTCTTCTTTTTCGTGGACACTGGCAGCGTCAGACGCAACCCGAACGCCGCACAAGCTGCAGAAGCATCCGACGGTATCCGCAACCAGTACAGCCTGCACAGTGCAGGTATTGGTCTGAAGCTGGACTTCACACCAACCACATTGGTTCAATTGACGCTGGCCAGCCCATGGGGTAACAACCCAGCGCAGGTCAATGGCTTGAATTCCGATGGCCGGGGTCTGTCGCAAAGCCGTGTGTGGCTTTCCTTGAACAGCCGTTATTGATCTGGTCAGCCATCTAGGACGAATCACATGAACACACAATCAGGAAACTCCATGAAATCCAAGCAATTCAAACGTGTCGCTGGTCAATCTTTTGCGCTGACGACAGTCGCTACCGTGGTGACAGCCTTGTTTTCACCGGTGCATGCCCAGCCCGCGGCCAATGCCTTGCCTACTGGCGCACAGGTGGTGCATGGCTCTGCGGCCATCAACACCATCGGTGCCAGCATGCAGATTCAGCAAAACAGCGCCAAGCTGATCACCAACTGGCAGAACTTTGACATTGGCAGTGCGGCCAAAGTCGAGTTCGTGCAGCCCTCGGCTGCATCCGTTGCACTCAACCGTGTGACCGGTTCCGATGCTGCATCGCAGATTTTTGGTGTGTTGAACGCCAATGGCCGGGTGTTTTTGGTCAACCCCAACGGGATCTTGTTTGGCGCTACAGCCCGCATCGATGCCGGTGCACTGGTCGCTTCGACTTTGAACATCCGCGATCAAGACTTTTTGTCGGGTCAGTACCAATTTGATCTGAACAACCCTGTTGGCCAAGTCAAAAACTTTGGTGAACTGGTCGCCAAGCAAGGTGGTTTTGTGGCCCTGATGGGTGCGCAAGTGGACAACGCTGGCCGTGTGGTGGCCACCGGTGGTCAGGCGGCATTGGCTGCCGGTCAGTCTGTGCGCATGCAAATTGGTGAAACCGGCTTGCTGGGCATGGATGTGGTGGCCGGCCAGGCCAACACCCAGGTCAGCAACAGCGGGGCGGTGATTGCCCATGGCGGCAATGTGCTGATGAGCGCACAAAGTGCCGCCGGTTTGATGTCCGGGGCCGTCAACCTGACGGGCCTGGTGCAAGCCAGCCGCATCGATGGTCAGGGTGGTCATGTCCGCCTGGATGGCGGCGATGTGACGGTGACTGGCACGGGCCGCATCGAAGCCACTGGCCAGGGTACCGACGTGACCCTTTGGGCCGAGCGGAACACCCGCATGGACGGCACCATCAATGCCCTGGGTGGCAAGGTCGACACGTCTTCCAAGGGCGAGCTGGGTATTCGCGGGACCGTCAATGCCCCCGAGTGGGTGCTCGACCCGCTGACCCTGACAGTGGTCAACACGGTGCCCTCCAGCGGCAACGACATCAACGTGGACTTTTTCGTGGCGGCCAGTTCGATCCAGAACTACCTTAATGGCGGAGCCAACCCTGGCAATACCACGCAAGGTGTACCGGCCACGGTGGTTGTTGGCTTCAACGACACCGCACCCCGCACGCTGTCGCTGCTGGCGACCAATCAAATCAACATCAATGCCGACATTTCCAAGACTGCTGGTGGCGATGCAACCCTGGTGATGGGCACACAAGGCGGTGGCAATGCCGTCAATATCACAGTCAATAACCCGATTTCCTCCATCGCAGGAAGACTCAATCTGCAGTTTGGCGCCTCACCGAGCGACAATCTTGGGCGGGCCACCATCAATGCCCCTTTGGCGACCAACGGCGGTACAGTGACGTTCAACAAAGACGCTGTGCTGGCCCATGCCACACCCATTTCAACCAAAATCACCGAAAACAGCAGCGCGCAGTCTGGCAGCATCATTTTCGAGAAGAATGCTTTCTTGGCTGCTCCCGGTTATGCCGTGAGCCTGGACACCCAAGGACCGCAAAGCGGTGGTTCGTACACCGGCAAAGGTGGCAACATCCAGTTCAAGGCTGACATCCTGTCGGCCCAGCCGACCAACCTGCCGCAATATGCGCAGGCTTTGACGCTGGACACCACCGGCTACAACAGTGCTGCTCCTTTGACCGGGCCCGGCAACATCATTTTGGGTACGAGCGCCACAAACGTGGTGGGCGGCTCCAACCTGTCTGCGGGTTCGGTGAACGCCCTCAAGAGTTTGACTCTGCTGGGCGATACAGTGATTGACCTCAATGCCAGCACCGTGAACATCGTGTCCAGCAATGGTGATGTGATCACTGGCAGTTCACGCTTGGGCACGCCAACCCTCCAACTCAATGCCGACAACACCACCATCAACGTATTTGGTGACCGCCAAGGCAATCTGGCGGGCAACGTGGCAGGCTACACCGATTATGTTCAGTCGACTTTTGACATCGCAGGCGGCAAAACCACAGCACAGACATTGACCGTCAATTCTGATCGGGCCATCAAGATGGTCAACAGAAGCATCACTGCGGGTGGCGCGGGCGGGTTGGACGTGAACTTGAACCCGAACCAGGGCAATGGTTCTGGGGTGGGCGGTGTGGCCATGACCAATGCCAGCGTCAACACGCGTGGTGGGGACTTCATCGTGGCTGGTGCCGAAGGCAACGGTGGCGATGTGCAGTTGCTGACCGATGGTTTCTACGCTTCCAACTCCCAGATTCGCACGGAAGGTGGCGCATTGCGCATCACAGCCGAAGCGCCGACTGACACCGCAGCGGGCTCTGCCATTCGCTTGACCGGGGCCAGCACTGTTTTGTCTTCTGGTGCGGGCAACATGACGCTTGTGGGTTCGGTGAACAACTTCGCGGGCTCGGGCAACAAGGATGCCGTGGTCATTGGCGAAGGCGGCAATGCACGCGTGACTTTGACTGCGACCACGGGTGAGATTTCCATCACGGGCAATGCCTCTGGCGTAGGTTCTGGAGATCTGGTGACAGGGGGCAGCCGTTACAACGGTGTGGTGATCTCCTCCAAGGCCTTGATCGAAACCACCGGTGTCGGAGCTGGCAACATCACGATCGTGGGTACCGGTGGCGGCGGCGACAAGGTCTTCATTGCCGAGAACCATGGCGTGCGTTTTGCCGATGCTGACACCAGCGTGGTCTCGACCACCGGCAACATTGCCATCGTGGGTGCCAGCGGTGGCAAAACCAAAGGAACCAGCGGGACCAACAGCTTCGGCATTTATGCAGAAGGCCAGAACATATATGTGGGTTCTGGTAGCGGTGCCTATGAAACGTCTGGCACCAACATTGGCCTTCTCAAGCAGGCAGGGCCTACAGCGACAGGACATGTCACTTTTGCTGCAGACTCCATGCAGTTTGTCAACACATCTGCTTCGCACATGAAAGCGGCTTCGAAAGGTGAATTGCGAATCCACACACTGAATGCGGGTACGGCCATTGAAATTGGTGCCACAACCGGTGAGCTTGCCACAGCGCAAAATTCGCCGACGCAGTACTTGGGCAGTAATTGGTTCAATGGCACGCCCAATGCCATTTTCCAGCCAGGTTTCCGCGATGTGGTCATTGGCAATGCCCGATCCGGTGTGGACCATGAAAATGCCGAGGTCGCCACCGTCGGGTCCACCTCCACCATGAAGGTCACTGCAGCCACGACTTTCCGCGACAACCTTGTCCTGGACATGAGTGGTACAGGAGGTCGATTCGAGCTGGGTGCCAACGCGCCGCTGACAGTCTCGGCCAGCGCGGTGGGCACCCAAGGCAAGCCCAACAGCGACGGCCGTTCCTTGACGATTCAAACCCAAGCGGGAGCGACTGCCACACAGTCATTGTTGACCGTTGACCAGCTGCAAATTCTGGGTTCTGGTCCCCAAAACTTCAACAGGGCGGATGGCCATCAAATCAACACCTTGGCTGCACGTTTGACTGCTGGTGATTTGACCTTGAACAACAACCAGGATCTGACGGTGGGTTCGGTCAGTGTTTTTGGTGGACAGAATGACCTGCCGGTTGCGCACAACCAGAAAAACACATGGATGGACACGGTTGCTCGGGGCGCTAAAGGCCCTGGAGCCAGAACCGAATTGGTGGGCGCCAGTACCACGGTGCCCACTGTGGGTATCGCTACGCCAGGCAATGTGGTCCTGAATTCTGAAAACGCCCATCTGACACAGACAGCTGCTGGTGGAATTCGTGCCAACCAACTCACTGCAACGGCCGCCACGTATGTGGACTTCTTCAAAGCAGATGGGGTAGGAACTCAATTCGAGGCCAACAATGTGGTCCATTTGGCTGGCGTTTCCAACAAAGGTGACTTTGCCTGGAAAGACATCAATGGTTTCAATGTGGAGAGACTCTCCACCTTGTCTACCCAAGGCGTGATCGCGCGCCCAGACGGTGCGCAGGGGCACACTATCGATTTGCAAGCCTTGTCGGGTGACATCACTCAAAGTGCAAGTTTGCAAGCTCAAAACCTTCGCGCTCAAGCACAAAACAATGTGACCTTGTCCAATGTGGGCAACCTCATTGACAACATCTCTGGGCAAGCAACCGTAGGCTCATTTGCCTATACGGATGCGGATTCTTTGAGAGTGGACTCGACCAAAGCAACCCGTTCTGCTGGCGTGGCAACGGATGGCGTGACAGCTGCTGTCACCATCGATCTGCGCTCGGTGGACGGTGCTTTGAGCCAGACTTCCGCTGGGCGTCTGCAGTCGGCGAATCTGCACGCCAGAGCTGCCACGGGTGTGGTGTGGGATACGGCGACCAACAACAACGTCACCAACATTTCAGGATCGGTGACAGGTGTTGGTGATTTTGTTTACAAAGACACCACTGGGTTGACTGTCGGAACGGTTGCCGGTGTGGCTGGTTTGACTGTCGCCCAAGGCAATGTGAGTCTGGTCTCTGGGGGGGTGTTGAACCAGACAGAGTCAGGTGTCATCGAAACTCGAGGTTTGCGTGCCCTGGCTACCTCTAGCGTCGACCTGGACAGTGCTGTCAACAAGGTGCAGACATTGGCTGGTCAAAGCACGGCCGACAACTTTGTCTTTAAAAATGCCGGCGGTTTCCTTGTGGGCACGGTGAAGGCGGATGCTGATCGCGTGGGCAGCGAAGGCATCTCCGCAGCCAATCAGGTGGACTTGCAGGCCAATGCCAGCAATATTGCTCAATCGGCAGCTGGTGGCATCACAGGTGCTTCTTTGCGTGCCGTTGCTCCTGGCGGCGTGTGGTTGGCGACTGCAGACGACAACAACGTTGCACAAATTGCCGGTCAGGCAAGTGCAGGCCATTTTGCCTTCAAGGATTCAGTCGGTGATCTCAATGTGAATGTGGCGGGTGTCAGAACCATCAGCAATGGTGTCTCGGCCAGGGATACGGTGGACCTGAACGTGGTGGGCGGTGCCTTGAGTCAAGGCCAATCGATCACGGGCAATGCGCTTCGCGCCCAGGCCAGTGGCCATGTCACGCTGAGCAATGCCAACAACCACGTGAACCTGTTGGCGGGTCGATCCACCAGCGGTGACTTCTCCTATGTCGATTCAGGTTCTGTGTCTGTGGCGACCATTGCGGCTGCCCAGGATGGCCAGGTGCTGACAGCAGGTATCCAGGCCACATCGGCAGGGAAAACGGTGCATCTGGTAACAGCCAATCGGCTGGACCAGGAGGCCGGGGCTTCTGTCAAGGCGCCGAATGCGCTGTTGAATGCTGCCGTGGTCAACTTGAACGAGCGCAACAACGAAGTCAGCGTTTTGGCAGGTCGTTCCGATGGCAACTTCACCTTCTACAACACAAGCGATTTGTCCGTCGGCACAGTGAAGACAGCCGCTGGCGTTGATCGCCGGGCTCCTGCCAGCACCGCGCTGGCCAAGGTCGATATCCAGACGCGTGGCAATTTGACGTTGAACGCTCAGGTTACAGGCCGTGCTGAAGGCAACGAGGCTCTGGACGAGGCTGTGGTCTTGCGTGCGGAAAAGCGTTTCCTGAACGAAACTTCGCTGCGCGACCAGGCCATCGTGGCCCATGATGGTCGCTGGTTGGTGTATGACAACAACCCCTTGTTGCTCAACAAAGACATGAATGGTCTGGCTTCTGAAACCTTCAATGTGACTTCAGACCGTGACTTCTTGTTGATCAACACACGTTTCCAAGACTACCCTCCAGCGGCTGTCTATGCCAGGGGCAATGGTTACATCACCACAGCCCAGGCATTGAATCCCGAGGATGTGACGCGTGTGACCCAAGGTCATCAGAGCACGGCCCTGGGTCAGCAGACGCGTGAGGTCACGCCAGACCAGATTGAGCGCATGAGCAAGATGAACCAGTTGACGGGCGTGACACCATCCGTGTTCACAAGTCCACGTGGCTCTTTTGCCATGATCTCCTCGAGTACTGCAGTGCCTTTGCGTGTGGCGGTGCCGATGGGCCGTGCGTTCAAGCTGGATTTGCGTGACTTGGTGGGGCAGGGCCGTTTGAGCAGCATTGCTGCAGCGGACGGCTCGGCCACACCTTGGGTTTCGGCTGCAGGTCAAGCCGAGTTGATCGGCACGGCACCGCGGGCGACCGAACTGGTGCTTTCCATCACAGACCCTGGTCAAACCCAGCCTCGCAGAATCCGTTTGCAGTTGCAGGCGCTCTGATATGTCCAATGCCGCTCCTCTCTATGGGGAGCGGTATTGGATTCATAAAAAATGCCACCTTGGGGTGGCATTTTTTATGGGTGGCAGATGTTGAATTTATTCAGTTGTTGGCCCGGTGATGGAGCCGTCATTCGTTCCGTGGGGCTGCGTGGACTGCCAGTAACTCAGCTGGATTGGCCGCACGAGTGAATACAGCCACAGACCCAATGCCACCAGGCTTCCGAAAAACGCAGTCAGCAGCAGGGCCATCATCAAACCCACCAGGGGCGATAACAGCAATCCGGACCAGCCTGTGAGTGCGTGTCCATTCATCTTCACGGCGCCCATGCCAAAAGTGGATAAAACTCCCATGAGCGTCATCAATGGCACCAATGAGCACACGGTGCCGCATGCGACGAGTTTGTAAACAGAGCTGGTGGAAAGTTGACGGACTGAATGGCTGTGGAAGGTCATGGTGTCAGCCTGGTGAGGTGTTGGATGAATGTTCCACAATTTAAGCATTGTTTGGCTTGCAAAATGGTATGTGGATATATTTCAAATTGATTTTATCTTTGAGTGATATTTTTATCGTTTTGGAAACATGGAATCTGCCAAGTCGTCGACATGCTCTCAATGCCATTTCTTGATCAGAAATGATGAACCTCAGGATGTACTTCGGTGTGGATATGTTTATTTGAGCTTGCCCGCAGGCCAGCGTCGGCCAGGTCGACTGGATACCTATCCGGTGGTGAATGCAGAAGATTCCTGTGATCAATGGCGTGCGTGGGACAGTCCGCGCAGTTGACAGCTTGGGTTCTCAAAGCCCCGCCAGGGGGCTGCTGCTGTCGATGTTGCTCAGCAGGCGCTCGCGCCCTTTGAGCACATGCCGCTCGGCGGTGGATTTGGCCTTGGCTTTGGAGCCTTTGACGATCGCCTCGTACAAGGTGCGGTGCTCGGCATTGGACTGGCGCATATTGCCCGGGGCGTTGAAATACTCGCGCCGGAAGAGGTGCATTTCCTTGATGATGTCGTCATACGCGGCCTGGGCCCTCTGGTTGTGCGCCAGCACCAGCACCAGGGCATGGAACTTCAGGTTCAGCTCGTAATAGAGGTTGGCGTTTTCGGTCTCGCAGGCCACATCCATGGCGTCCAGCAGGGCCTCGAATTGCTGCTTGTGGCTTTCGGTCACGTGGTCGGTGGCGCGTTCTGCAGCATAACCAAACACCAGCGCCCGCAGGTCGTAGAGCTCCAGCATTTCGCGCACCGACATCTGGCGTACAAACACCCCCCGGTTGAGCACGGCCTTGACCAGGCCCAGGCCGGTGAGCATGCGGATGGCTTCGCGCACCGGGCCCCGGCTGGTGCCCATGCGCAGGGCCAAGGCGGCTTCGTTCAGGCGCTCACCGGGCTTGAGCTCGCCGCTGTAAATCAGTTGTTTGAGTTGATCGGCCACAAAAGCGGGCAAACCCTGCTCGGGCCTTTCTAGGGGGGCGTTCATGGTCAATGGCGGTGGCTGGTCTGGTCTGTTCTGGGCGGTCATGGGCCGAAGGCGGCCGCAAAGGCTTGCATTGATCCTAACTGAAGATGGCCGAAATCATGCCTTGGGCGTCGCCAAAGTGTCAACAATATCGCCAAAGTGTTGACACTTTGAGGGTCGTCGTTCACACTTTGCGTCCATTCGCCGGTGCATGCATTGGCGCTGTACCTGCCCTTTTTGTTCGGAACTGCCCATGCCGCACCAACCCGCCTCTGCCGCGCTGTCCCGTTTTCGGGTGATCGATTTGACCCAGGTGCGCGCCGGCCCCACGGCTTGCCGCCAACTGGCCGATTGGGGGGCGGACGTGGTGCAGGTGCAGATGCCCGAGCACATGCGCGGCGACGACACCCTGGGTGGGCAAGAGGGCTCGGACTACCAGTACACCCACCGCAACAAGCGCTCGATCACCCTCAACCTGAA
>JAIXXW010000254.1 GCA_027490555.1 Comamonadaceae bacterium
CGGATGCTGTGGCCATGACGGGCAGGTTTTTTTCACTCAAGGTGGCCAATGGGGGCATCCATCCGTTCGGCACACCAGATGGCGTGACCATGCCGGTGAGGTTTTTGTCGCCCAAAGCTGCCAGTGGTTGTAACAAACCGGTGGGCTGAGCCGGCGGCGTGGCCATGGCCGACTGGGCCGAGTGCTCGGCCAGGAGCGTGTTCATCATGGCGCCAAAATCTTGGCCGATGGTTGCAGTTTCCTTGTCGGACGAGGTAGAGGAGGTGCTCTGGCCGGTGCTGCTCAAGGCGCGGGTCGAAAGGTCTATGGATGTCTGGGTCATGGGCTTCACGCTGGTGCGAATGGATCAATCCTGTGAATCGGGCATGGGCAGCGGCCAAAAATTGCCGCTGTGCGCCTTCTTCCATGACACAGCAAGTTGCGCACCAGTTTGCTGGATGGGGTTTGAAAAAAGACCATGGGCTGACGTAGTTCTGGCACAACACTTGCTTCAAGGTGTTGGAAAACCTACACCCCATGGCTTCGTTTGAGTCCCAGACTTCATGAACACTTTGACCTTGTCAGCCCTTCGGCAGAACCTGTCCAGCTTCAATTTGGCGGGATTGGGCTTGCCAGCGCTGGTTTTGCTGATCATGGCCATGCTGGTGGTGCCCCTGCCACCGCTTCTGTTGGACATCCTTTTCACTTTCAACATCATGGTGGGCCTGGTGGTTATCATGGTGGCCATTGGCACGCGCAAGCCTCTGGAGTTTTCATCCTTTCCTTCGGTGCTGCTGTTTGCCACCATGCTGCGTTTGGCCTTGAATGTGGCCTCGACCCGCGTGGTGCTGGTCAACGGTCACGAAGGACCCGAATCCGCAGGCAAGGTGATTGCGGCTTTCGGTGAGTTTGTCATCGGTGGCAATTATGTTGTTGGATTCATCATTTTTATCATCTTGATGATCGTCAACTTCTTCGTGGTCACCAAGGGAGCAGGGCGGGTCTCGGAGGTCAATGCCCGCTTCACCCTGGACGCGATGCCGGGCAAGCAAATGTCCATCGATGCCGACTTGAATGCCGGCGTGATCGACCAGGCCACGGCGAAAAAACGCCGGGAAGAGTTGGCCCAGGAATCTGACTTTTTTGGCTCGATGGACGGTGCCTCCAAGTTCGTCAGCGGGGACGCGCTGGCGGGCCTGTTGATTTTGATCATCAACATCGTGGGGGGCTTGGCCATTGGCATCGGTCAACATGACCTGCCCGTGGGAGAAGCCAGCCGCATCTATGTGTTGTTGACCATCGGTGACGGCCTGGTGGCGCAGATCCCGGCATTGTTCATGTCCTTGGCGACCGCCATCATCGTGACCCGCGTGACCACCTCCGAGACGATGACGGAGCAAACCAGCAGCCAGTTGTCGAATGTGCCCGCCTTGTTCATTTCGGCCGGCATTTTGATGGTGCTGGGCCTGGTGCCGGGCATGCCCCACCTGGTCTTTCTGACCCTGGCCGCCGCGACCGCAGGGGTGGGGTTCATGGTCTTGCGCAAACAAATGGCGCAAGAGCAGGAGGCCGCTGCGCCTGTGGAGACGGGCAACCAGGCCCCCAAAGAACTGGACTGGGACGATGTCGAGCAGGTCGATCTGATTGGCCTGGAAATTGGTTATGGCCTGATTCCCCTGGTGAACGTGGAGTCCGGTGGCCAGCTGATGACCCGCGTCAAGGGCGTGCGCAAAAAGCTGTCGGCCGAATTGGGCTTTCTGGTGCAGCCGGTTCGCATCCGGGATGCCTTGAACCTCGAGCCCGATGCCTACCACATCGTGTTGAACGGCGTGGTGCGGGGCCGTGGTGAAGTCAAAGTCGGCCGGGAGTTGGCCATCAACCCTGGCAAGGTGTACGGCAAGGTCGAGGGGCAGGCCACCAAGGAGCCCGCTTTTGGTCTGGAGGCGGTTTGGATCGAGCCGGCCTGGCGAGACCAGGCGCGCGCCCTGGGCTACACCGTGGTCGATCCCAGCACCGCCATCGCCACCCACATGAACAAGGTTTTGCGGGAAAACGCGGCCGAACTGCTCAGCCACGACGAGGCGCAAAAACTGTTGGACAAATTGGCCACCAAGTCGCCCAAGCTGGTGGAAGAACTGGTGCCCGGCAAGCTCTCTTTGGGCGTGGTCACTCGGACGCTGCAAAATCTCTTGCAAGAGTCGGTTCCGATCCGGGACATGCGCACAGTCGTGGAAGCCCTGACCGAGGTCAGCGGCCGAACCCAGGACCCCGACCAGCTGGCCCAGTTGATCCGGCCCAAGATGGGCAGGATGATTGTGCAAAGTCTTTTGGAAAATCGGGAAACCCTGTCGGTGCTCACGCTCGACCCCCAGCTGGAGCAGCTTTTGCACAATGTCTTGCAACAAAACAATGGTTCGGCCGGCATGGTGTTGGAGCCCGGCTTGGCCGAGAGCCTGTTCGCTGCCTTGCGCGAAAGCACCCGTGCCACCGAAGAGCAGGGTTTGCCTGCTGTGCTGGTGGTCTCACCGGCCATTCGCCCCTGGATGTCCAAGGCTGTGCGCTACCGGGTGAGCGATTTGACGGTGCTGTCCTACAGCGAAATCCCCGATGACCAAGCGGTCAAGGTGATCAACACGGTGCATGCCGATCCCCGAAACAACCCCTCTGTGACCAAGGCCTGATAGATCATGGAACTCAAACGCATCCTGGCGCGTGACAGCCGCTCTGCCAATGAAAAAGCCATCCAGCTGTATGGCAGCGACGTGTTGATCATTTCCAGTCAAAGGCTGGACAACCAGACGGAGCTGATCGTCGCCACCGATGTGCAGCCCCTCGAGCCGGAGGCTCCCCAGAGCGAGCCCCCAAAGGTGGACACCCCGGCAACGCCCAGAGCGCAGACGCCGTTTGTGCCTTTTGCGCAGTGGCTCGACGAGGCCAACGCCCGCCAAGGCCTGGATGCATCCGACGAGGCGGCGCCCGGCAGTCAGCCCACGATGAAGGCCCAGGGCCCAGGTGTTCAGCCTGAAGCTGCAGGCCAGCAGCCCCAGCCGCGTCTGGGATCACAGCCCATCCCACCTGCGACAAGCCCGGTGAGCGCACACGAGAGCCAAAGAAGCCTGGAGATCGTGGACATGCTGCGCATGGAGGTGGCCTCCTTGCGCAAAGAGTTTGCCCTGTCACGCCAGATGCGCCCCTGGCAGGACAGCCTGGGTCTTTCCCCCGAGATCGAGCAACTGTCACAGGTCATGAACGACGCGGGGGTTCCCGCCGCCTTGCGGGCGCTTTTGACCGACAGCATCCGCTCGCTGGACAAGGCGCAAGAGGCCATGCCGGTGATGCAGGACCTGCTGGTGACCGCGATCGCACGCGCCGCCTGCGGGGTCTGGCCTTCGGCAGCGCATGCGCTGTGCGGTCCTTCGGGGTCGGGCAAAACATCCATGGTCGGGCGCTTGGCCCACGCGGCAGCCCAACAGGAGGGCGTGGAGCGGCATGCCATGGTCAGCTTTGCGGACCAACGTCCTGGTGCCTGGGCGCAAATGCAGCTGTTGGCGTCGCAATCGGGTGTGGCCTGTTACCGCGCGGCAGACGCGGCAATGCTGCGCACATTGCTGGAAGACTTGCAGGGCAAAACCGTGTGGATCGACACCTGTGGCGCCGATTTCGGCGTCCAGGCCGAACTCTTGCGCCAACATTGCCCGCAGGTGCTGCGCCATGCGGTGTTGCCGGTTGATGCTACAGTCACCAGCGTGCAAAAAATACTGGACAACCCGACGGCTTCCTGGACATCCTTGATGCTCACCAAGGTGGACGAGGCGGCTCACCCCTGGCCCTTGCTCAAAGGCTTGACGGAAAACAGCCTGCCCGTGTCTTGGGTGGCCGGCGACAGCCGCATCAGCACCCCGGCCCAGGCTTTCGACCCGTCTCAGCTGGTGCGCTTGGCTTTGGCACCCTTGGGCCCTTTGACCGTGATGGCACCCTTGGACCCCGTGACCGTGGTGGCCCCCGTCGCCAAACAGAAGGCGCCCAAGGCGGCCCCTCGCCCCAAGCGCGCTGCCCAGGCCCCCACTCCCGCCCAGACGGCTGGCGAGGAAGTGGCTGCGCCGCGTTCGCGCGCAGCCTCAAGCCGCAAGGCCAACACGCCAGTTTCCAACGACATTGTGATCCCCACTTTGATGGGGGCCAAACCCGCTGCTCGCCCGCGCGGCCCCTCCAAATCCACCCTCTCAGCCTAAGAAGCGGAACATGGACATCAAGTTTCCCCAAGTGATCGGCGTGGCCAGCGGCAAGGGCGGGGCGGGTAAAACCACCGTGGCCATCAACATGGCCGTGGCCCTGTCCAAGCGCGGTCACAAGGTCATGCTGATGGATGGCGATCTGGGCATGGCCAATGCGCAAATTGCCCTGGGTGCTCACGCACCCTTCAACATCAGCCATGTCTTGGCGGGAGAGAAAAGCCTGGAAGAGGTGATTGTCACCACCAAGCAAGGCGTGCGCCTGGTGCCGGGCGCCTCGGGTTTGCGTGACATGGCGGCACTGGATTCGATCCAGATTGCCAGCATGGTCCGGGCATTTGACAGCCTGCAAGAGCCCGTGGACTACCTGATTGTGGACGTCGCCGCTGGCATTGCCCCAGCGGTGCTGGAGTTCATGGCCGCCTGCCAAAGGCGCTTTGTCGTGGTGTGCAATCAGCCGTCTTCGATTGCCGACGCCTATGGCCTGATCAAGGTCATGGCCACAGAGCAGGCCTTGGACGAAATCTATTTGATTCCCAACATGGTCTCCGGCTCCCAAGAGGGACGGCAGCTGCACCGGCGGCTGAACGACGTGTGCAA
>JAIXXW010000187.1 GCA_027490555.1 Comamonadaceae bacterium
CCACCATGGCCAGTGCGTTCCAGCGCATGATGGCCACCAGCCGCTCTTCGGTGGCCAGGTCGCCGGGGAACACCGGCTGGTCATCGACGGCGATGGTGTTGATGTAGGGCGTGTTCAGCTCCGGCTGCCAGCCGGTGCGCTGCTGGCGGGCCACGCGGGCCAGCTCGTCCAGAATCTGGCGGGCCCGCTGCGGGCCTTGCGTGCCGATCAGCGCCAGCAAGGCCTCGCGCCACTCGGTGGTTTCTTCGGGGTCGATGTCGTGGGTGGACAACAGCGCGTGCAAATGGGGTTCGACAGGTGCGTTCATGCTTGGCACTGTACCGGGCCGCACGGCGCATGTGCTGCCTAATTACACCTGTCTATCGTCGATTTGAAGCACAATATGCTGAAATTGATTGGAATTCAGCACATGATTTTGGATAACGTGGATTTGAAGATACTCGACGAACTGCAGCGCGACGGTTCGCTGTCCAATGTGGCGCTGGCCAAACGCATTGGCCTCTCGCCCTCGCCTTGCCTCGCGCGGGTCAAAGCGCTGGAGTCGGGCGGCGTGATCCAACGCTATGTGGCGCTGGCCAGTGCGGCCGCGCTGGGCCTGGGCCTGACGGTGTTCATCTCGATCAGCCTCAAGACCCAAAGCAAGGCCACCCTGGCCGACTTTGAAGCGCACATCGCCCGGCACGACGAGGTGATGGAGTGCTATTTGATGACCGGCGACAGCGACTACCTGCTGCGCGTGGCCGTGCGCGACATGGCGGCGCTCGAGCGCTTCATCCTGGAGCAGCTCTCACCGATTCCCGGCGTGGAAAAAATCCGCTCCAGCTTTGCGCTCAAACAGGTGCGCTACAAAACGGCGCTGCCGCTGGGTTTGGGGTGAGGGCTTTCAGCCCTGCGCCTCGGCCTCTGGCCACAAACTTGGAAAGTAAAAGCGCAGCGCGTGCTGCGGCACGCCCAGGCGCAGCTTGCCATAGGGCGAGTCGCTTTCCAACAAGCCCCGCTTCAACAAAGCCGACACCTGCGCCGTGGCCAAGCGTTCGCCCAAGCCCAGCATGGCTTTGAAGTCGGCCCGGTCCAGCTCGGCCTGCGACGCAAACAGGTAGTGCAGCGCCCGCAGGGCCTCGGATCGCACGCCTTGCTTGACCACGTTTTCTTCATAGGCCAAACACGCTGCCATGCGGTCCTTCATACCACCCAGCGACAGCAAACCCGCCATGAAGTCGACTTGGTCAAGGCACACATCCAGCACGTAATCGGCCCAGCGAACCAAGCCCGACTCGGTCAGATTGCCCCGTCCATCCAGATCGCCTGCCCGGGGTTCATCGGCAGCGGCCAAGTGGGCGTAATAAGTGTCTTGTGTACGGGCAAAGCCCCGCAAAGGTGACCACAAGCCATTGGTCAAACCCATATGGCCCAACACCAGATGGCTGTGCAAACGCGCCACACGCCCGTTGCCGTCTGCAAAGGGGTGAATCCAGGCCAAGCGCTGGTGCGCCGCTGCCATGCCCACCAGTTGCATCTCGCCCCGACGCAAACCCGAATACACCGTCGACCACCGCGCCAAAAAAGCAGGCACAGCCGCCGCAGCGGGCGCGGCATGGCGCCCCACACTCACTTCGCGCTCACGCAAGACACCGGGTTGCAGGGTTTGCGGGCCAGCGGGTGACTCTAGCTGGCGATCGGCTTCGGGCAAACGGGCAAACAAATCCTGGTGGATATCGCAGACAGTCTGCGCCGACCAGACCTGGGCATGGCCCCAGCCCGGCCACAGCGCTTCCAGTTGCGACTCGGTGGCCATGTGGGCCAGCGCCATGCGTTGACGACGGGCCTTGTCGGCATCCTGCGCGTAGTCATTGCGCAGGGCTTGCTCGATCTCCAGCGGCAAGGTGTGCTGCCCCTCGATCTTGTTGGAGTAATACGAGTTCATGGCCCGCAACAGTGAGCGCAACCCCGGCAGCGAACCGCTTGGACACCAACCTGACAAACGGTCCGCCTTGCGGATCAGATCATGCGCACGCTCCAGCAAAGGCCCCATGCGGTGCTCAGCAGGCAGCATGGGCTCCATCTGGGCAGGATGGTCATAAAGCTGAAATTTTTGCGACTTTTCCATAGCGCTCAAGTCTATGTCATACCATGTAATTTACAAAATCATGCGGAAAAATTTGCGACTTTGAATGCGCCAAAAAAAGACTTCCTTCAAGCACCCGCCCGCGCTTTCAAATACGGCCCCACCATGTGCCGGCTGGTGCGCTGCAGGCCCATCAGCAAAGCGTGGTCTGGATCGGGGCAGCCGTAGCGGGTTTTCAGGTCGTGCTGTATCTGTGCCAGCAAATGCGCGGCCATCTCGGCATCGGCCAGCGCCCGGTGGGCACGGCCCGACGCAGGCAAGTGGTGCAGCGCCGCCAGCGTGCCCAGCCTGTGGTTGGGCGCTTGCGGGTACAGGCGGCGCGACAGCAGCACGGTGCACGCAAACGGGTGCGAGGCCTCCTGCCCACAACGGGCCAGCTCGGCCTGCCAGAATTTTTTGTCAAAGGCCGCGTTGTGCGCCACCATCGGCCGCCCGCCCACAAAACGGGCCGCCTCGCGCATCACTTGCTCGGCCGGGGCAGCGGCCTGCAGCATCTCGTTGGTGATGCCCGTGAGCTGGGTGATGAAGCTGTTCACCCGCACCCCGGCGTTCATCAGGCTCTGGTAACGGTCCACCACCTGCCCGCCTTCGAGCATGACGATGGCCACCTCGGTGGCGCGGTCGCCCATCTGGGGCGAGATGCCGGTGGTTTCGAAGTC